>NZ_JBZXVU010000020.1:0-70404 GCF_058892565.1 Hirschia sp.
GCTTTTGCAGCACCTGCTCAAGATGTGGATACTTTGCCAAATCAACAAATTGAAATTGTTGAGAGTGCCAACCAAGTAATTGCCCCCGCTGTTGATTTTCAAAACAACGAACTTCTTGCCAAAATCAATGCGAGAATGGCTGATACAAAAACAGCACGCGGCGGCTTCAAACAAACGGACGCAATGGGAGAAATCACAACAGGTGATTTTTATCTTCGGCGTCCAGGGCGCGTTCGTTTTGAATATGCCGCCCCTACCCCGTATTTAATTGTTTCAGATGGAACAACGGTCGCGATTGAGGATAAAGAATTAGACACAATCGATCGTGCACCTTTATCTGCGACGCCGTTAAAGCACTTTCTCAAGAAAACACTCAACCTGGCTGAGGATACAACTATTCTTGATGTCAGATCACTTCCAGATTCCCACCTCGTTGTCATAGAAGACAACCCCAAGAATGGTGATGAAGCTATTGATGGATTAGTTTTTCTGAAATTTTCTAAAGAAAACTATGATCTCATGGGATGGGTGACGATAGATGGGCTTGGAAATGAAACGCGTGTAGATTTATTCGACATGGAATTGAATGGAAATATCAGCCCTCGTCTCTTTGTTCTTGAAGATGAGGACAATAGAGACCGTCGTTAAATGGACGCAGGACTCACAATTAAGCCAACATTGTGTCTGTCGACCTTTTGGTCACACAAAAAAATAAAATAAAACTTATTGTATTTTAGATTTTTATGTGTCAATTTTACCACGTCAGTTTCAATACGAAGGCTTGGTTTCCCCCCGCAGGCTTTTTCTAAACTGATCTGGTTGAAAGGGAGCTATCCCCTCCTCGAATACCACAATTTATCGCGCCCGATTGTTCCCCGCAGTCGGGCGCATTTGTTTGTTCTTCATTTTGTTGATTATTGCTATGCGGCCTTACATTTGATGGCTTGCAATAATTCGCAACGCTCCATAGACCTAAATCTATGACAGATCTTCGTTTAACTTCTTGGAATATAAATTCCGTCCGTTTGCGCATGCCTCGCGTGGCTGATTTTATTGCACGCGAAAAGCCAGATATTTTGTGCCTTCAAGAAATAAAATGCCGCGAAGCAGAATATCCGCTTAAAGCATTTGAAGAGGCCGGCCTCCCCTATGTTGAGATTGCTGGACAAAAAGGAATGCATGGCGTCGCTATTGGGTCGCGATATCCATTAGAACGGTTGGAAACACCCGATTTCTGTATGCGTGAAGAAGCTAGAGCAATATCAGTACGCGTTGCAGGTGTAGAAGTTCACAATCTATATGTACCAGCTGGCGGCGATGAGCCTGACCCTACAATCAATGATAAATTCGCACACAAGCTTGAATTCCTCGCGCGCATGGAAAAAACTTATTCGGCTCGGTCAAATGATTCACAGCCGCTTATTGTTGTTGGCGATATAAATGTTGCACCCAGAGAGCATGATGTTTGGTCACATAAACAATTGCTGAAAGTTGTCAGTCACACACCGATAGAAACTCAAGCAGTAGATCGTATTCTAAAAGAAGGTGGTTTTGCTGACATTGCTCGCGTGAAGCATGAAGACAAAGAAAAACTGTACTCATGGTGGAGCTATCGCGCAAAAGATTGGGAAAAATCTAACAGAGGGCGCCGCCTAGATCACATTTGGGCAAACAGAGCAGCCACTCCCCTCACCGATCCGGCTAGCTATGAAATTCACAAAAATGATCGCGGCGGTGAAAAACCATCCGATCACGCACCTGTAACGATTAATCTAAAATCTGCTGTTTAAAAGCAAACCCTATAACTGCAGCCTGTATCCACCCGTTTCTGTAATCAACAGATACGCATGTTGTGGGTCAGGTTCAATTTTCTGGCGCAATCGATAGATATGAGTTTCTAGTGTGTGGGTGGTTACATTTGCATTGTAACCCCACACTTCTGATAGAAGCTCTTCCCTCGCAACAGCTTTGCCTTCAGCGCGATACAAATATTTCAAAATATTTGTTTCTTTTTCGGTCAGACGTATCTTCTTGCCCGCTTCGTCCGTCAAAGACTTCATAGACGGTCTAAATTCATATGGCCCAACTTTAAAAGTTGCATCTTCACTTTGTTCAAATGTTCTTAAATGCGCGCGAACACGAGCAAGTAATACAGTGAATTTAAAAGGCTTAGCGACATAATCATTGGCACCAGAATCTAATCCAAGCACCATATCTGCGTCAGAGTCTTGACCCGTCAACATTATGACGGGAACACGAAGACCATGTTTACGCATCAATTTACAAGCATCACGGCCATCCATATCTGGCATTTCGACATCTAGAATTACAAGATCTGGCTTTTCAGCTTCAGCCAAGTTCATTCCTTCAGTCGCATTGTGCGCTTGAATGATGGAAAACCCTTCATGCCGCTCAAATTGCTCTGCCAACGCCTCACGCAGGTCATTATCATCATCTACGATAAGAATGGTCTTAATTTGCGACACGTTGATCTCCTCACAATGGTTGTCTTTAGATTATGGTCATAGAATTAAGGCCAAAATCTATACATTAGATTAGAATGTAAGCATTGTTATTGAGTGGTGGAAGAGATGAGTAGCTATTATCACGCGAATTTTAGAGCAAATGAGAGCTCTGTGATCTCTTGGAAGGACAAAAGCTATCGCTGTTCACTTGGAAAAAAAGGGCTAATCCTCGCAAACCTTAAACGCGAGGGAGATAATAAAAGTCCCATTGGTGAATGGCCGATAAGGCGTGTTTTCTATCGGCCAGATAGGCTAAATTGCCCAGAAACTAAGTTAGAAACATTTGCTCTATCTCCCTCAATGGGATGGAGTGACGACCCGGAAGACACAGAAAACTACAATCGTCTTGTGAATCTGCCTTATGCATACAGCCATGAGAAACTTTGGCGTGATGATGGCGTATACGATATTATCGTAGAGCTAGGTTATAATGATCAACCGCCCATTCTGGGAAATGGAAGCGCAATCTTCATGCATATTAAAAGAAATGAGTATGAGGGCACAGAAGGTTGCGTTGCGCTTGCCAAAGAACATTTACTCGAATTACTCGAAGATGCTCAAATCGGTGATTTCGTGAAGATCGATTAAGTTGGATTATGCTTTGGAAATACGCTCCCCAAATAAAGCAGATCCGACTCTCACATGCGTCGCCCCAAAACCTATCGCTGTTTCAAAATCACTACTCATTCCCATTGATAATTTAGAGATTCCGTTTCGATTTGCTATTTTTCTAAGCAGGGCAAAATGGGGTCCAGCGGGTTCATCAACAGGTGGAATGCACATTAAACCTGATATTTTCAGGCTAAATTCACTGACGATTTGTTTTAAGAAATCATCTACTTCTCCAGGAAGTATACCAGCCTTTTGATCTTCCTCTCCTGTGTTAACTTGAACAAATAATTCTGGGTTTTTTCCAGTTTTCTGTACCGCTTTTGCAATAGACTGGGCAAGCTTCAGCCTATCAATGGTTTCAATGACATCAAATAATCTAACTGCTTCCTCAGCCTTATTGGTTTGCAATGGACCAATCAATCTCAGCTTCAGATCAGGGATTTGTTGTTTACGTTCACCCCAGCGTTCAAACGCTTCTTGAACTCTATTCTCTCCATAGACACGCTGACCTATTGCCAACATATCCTCTATTCTGTTTTCTGGTTGTACTTTGGAAACAGCGGTTAAAGTGATAGATTGCGGGTCCACCCCTTTTGAAAGGGCGGTTTTTTCAATACGTGCTAATATATCTGCGCGTCGCTCGGAAATAGAAAGATCAGGTGTTTGCATCATGAGTTTTGTTGAACCGCAAACTTCCGATCGTCGCAAGCTTCTATCTGTAAATCGTGCATATTTCTTATCTAGAAAACCTGCTCGATTGGAATCTGTTTTACCAGCAAGCATATTTGTAACAGATCCAAACCGAACACCTGATCCGGTTTCCATTGCAAGGCAATTGCCTCAAGGCAGTGGAATACTATATCGGCATTTTGGTAAAAATGATCGTTTCACTATTGGAGAAGAGCTAAAGATCATAGCCAGAAAAAATCGTTTGAAACTGATAATATCTTATGACCCAAAACTAGCTGATTTTATTCAGCCAGATGGAGTCCATTGGCCCAAAAAATACATCAGACACTTTTTACAACATAAACGGTTTTACAAACTTAATACCTGCTCTGCCCATTCATTCAGACAGATTTCAAATGCAGGTAAATTAAATTTTGATGCTTGCTTTGTCTCGGCTGTTTTTCCAAGTCGCAGTCCATCCGCACCCAATGCGATGGGTCCAGCAAAACTAAGGTTTTTGTGTCAGGAGTCGCAAATTCCAATTTACGGATTAGGTGGATTAAACCCCAAAAATGCACACGCAATCATCAAACATGCAGGATATGCAGGTGTCGACGGCTTTACATGAATTCAAATAGTTGAAGTTTAGAAAGAAAAAGCAGACTCGATGCGAACACCAGTTTCATTCTCTTGATCTACCCAGCTTGATGTATCTTGAGAAAGTCTTTCTCCACCAATACTAATCCCGCCACCAATACGGAAGCGAGGTGAGAACTGATAGAAAGCACCAGCTGTGATTTCTTCTTCTGGAAGCACATGCACATCATCACCTGAACGACGTGTCATATCAAGGGTCAGCCCCCAACGACCATTTCCGCTCCAAGCCAACCCAAACTCATCAGTTTCAGTAGTAGGTGCGACTAGAAATGATTTCTTTTCAGCATCTTCATTCGCTTTGTAAACAAAACTTTCATACCATTTTATTGGTGCGCTATTTGTTTCAAATTCAGCTACAGTTGACTCAACAACTTGTGGCTCATCAGCCCAAGCAGGTGCAGCAAACATAGCAGCAGAAATTAAAAGACCAGCGAAAAGTTTCATAACAACCCAAATAAAAAATATTTATTCCACACCCTCCTACTACTACCATAGGCGCCTATCGGAAAGTGTAATTCCTCCAAAAGTGCGGAATAAAGCTTAAATTTCCTTTAAGTGTTACTCATAACGCACAATAAGCTCGAAAACGGCGCCATTCCCTTCAATTTCCTGGTTAAAATATTCAGTCTTTGACGAAATGTAAGATAAGCCAATATCTACAAATTTGTTGAGAGGCTTAGAAACTCCCAAAGAGAAATTTTCACCCGAGATATCCAGCAATTTGTCTTTTGCACTTCCAAATTCTGCACCGACGACCCAATCATTGATTTCCCGCGTTAAACCGATTTCCCATGCACGATAATTAGCATTCTCACTTTCAATGGCATTATCAGAATCTATATACCTACCGCCCAGTTTCCAATCACCTTTTTCAAATTCTGCTCCCCCCCCAATAGCTGCATAATCGCCAAACCTCGAATCAGCACTCGATGAGGTTGCATTTATGCCGGTTAATCCAAGCCTGACTCGAAAATCCTGATCTCTAAACAAATGGGAAAACGATAATCCAGCTTCGTAGACATCTTCCAGATTGGCATTTTTGACGCCTGCCGTATTAACACTTGAGCTAAAATCAACACCTTTAGCATTCGCTTTTGGAGTGTAGGAAGCACCGGCACGAAAGCCAAGCAATCGCGGCGACATATATGTTATTTTGGTGCTGGGTCCGGTCACATCATTTCTGGATCTAACGATAGAAGACGATGTCGCATTTAATCGAGAACTATTTGGACTCCCAAACTGCATCACACGCGGTGGTCTAGCATCCAACCGAGCCGCCGCCCCAATATCTCGTCCGACACTCAATTCTCCCCAACCTGATTTTAGATATAAAAAAGCCTGTTCAAGACTCCCATACGGGCCATAATCTACCTCATTAGAAGAAACTGAAAGTCCTGTTGATGGAGCACGTATTCCAGTAAAATCACTGTTTTCAGCTAATTCATTGGAATCAAACTGCAAATGTCCTGCAAAACCTTGTCGCGTTTCATTATCAATTTGACCACGTATCTCGCCGACAAAACCAAGCGACATACCATTGTCGAAATAGTGTTTTTTTTCAATTCCGATACCAAATTGCGTTGCAAAAGGCTGACTTTCTGAAGAATTATTTTCGTCAATGAGACGACCCAATAATACAGCTTCCGCATTGAATTCTATAGGATTATCCTGCGCTTGAGCGGATTGCCCAACGCTGCTTGTGCCAGTCGCCACCACAAAAAATCCAGAAATCAGGTTTTGATATTTCATTCCATCTACGTCCTTATTCTGAATGCATATTAATCATGAATCAAATTGACGAAGTCTTATATGTCCGAAACTTATCGCGAAGACCATACATCTCAACACTTGCGCCATAGGGCATCTGCCAGTTAATGAGGTGTTTAGAAATGGTGCAATACCCCGCGCCTCTGACATGGAGTAAAGGCATATGGCCTCTGTAAAGATCACCGGATTCGCAATTTTGGCAGCATCGCTTGCAGCAACAGGCTGTTCGTCGTTTGGCGGTTCTTCTGACCAGGCAACTGTCAGAAAAGTAAGCGCAGACGGTAAACAGCAAGCTGGTATTGGCGTAAATGCTTACCTCTGGCGTGCATCCCTCGATACAATTAGTTTTATGCCTCTAAAATCAGCAGACCCATATGGCGGTGTTATCAATTCAGATTGGTACGCAAACCCAGAATTACCTGATGAGCGTTTTAAAACCACTGTTTACATTCTTGATACAAGATTGCGCGCCGACGGTGTGAAAGTTGCTGTGCAAAAAGAAGTGCTCGTAAACGGTAATTGGCAAACAGCAAATGTCGATGAAGGAACTGGTGCAGCGCTCGAAAACGCAATTTTGAGCCGTGCGCGTGAGCTTCGTTTGTCTTCGATAGAATAGTTCATTCTAACAACTTCAAAATTTCTTGGTCATCAATTCAAATTGACATACCAGATACACCTTATGAAACTCACGCCGTGATCTAAGATTTCGGCGTGTTTGAAATAATATACTTAAAATAGGCATCAAGAATCTACTTGATGGATGGAAGGCGATTTATGGTCTCGCGATATAATGCACGCGAAGTAGAGCCCAAATGGCAAAAAGCGTGGGCAGACGCTCAAATTTTTGAAGCGAAAACTCCTGCAGAAGCTGGCGATATGCCAAAAGCATACGTCCTTGAAATGTTTCCATACCCATCAGGTCGCCTCCACATGGGTCACGTTCGCAATTATGCGATGGGCGATGTTGTTGCCCGTTTTCATATTTCAAATGGCTATAATGTGCTTCATCCAATGGGTTGGGATGCATTTGGAATGCCGGCTGAAAATGCAGCAATGGAAAAAGGTGCTCAACCCGGCGTTTGGACTCACGAAAACATAGACGCCATGAAGGAACAATTTTCTCCTTTGGGACTGTCTCTCGATTGGAAACGCGAATTCGCCACTTGTGATGCAGACTATTATGGCCAGCAACAAAAAATCTTCCTGAAATTTTGGGAAAACAATTTGGTTTTCCGTAAAAAATCGAAGGTGAATTGGGACCCAGTCGACAATACTGTTCTTGCTAATGAACAGGTCATTGATGGCAAGGGCTGGCGTTCTGGTGCCATTGTCGAACAACGCGAGCTTGAGCAATGGACTCTTAAAATAACCCATTATGCTGAAGACCTGTTAAAGGGATTAGACAGCTTAGACCGCTGGCCTGAAAAAGTCCGTACCATGCAAGCCAATTGGATTGGTAAAAGCCTCGGAGCAACCTTTACATGGCCATTTGCTGGTGAAGCACCCCAAGGGCATGAAAAAGGCATAGACGTCTTCACAACGCGCCCTGACACACTTTTTGGTGCGAGTTTTGTTGCTTTGGCTCCTGATCACGCCATTACAAAAGAATTGGCGAAAACCAACCCCAAAATTGCTGCTTTTATCGCTGAAGCAGCGAAAGGTGGAACAACAGAAGAAGCCATAGAAAAAGCACCAAAACTCGGCATTGATCTTGGCTTAAAAGTTAAACACCCTTTCAATCCTGAATGGGAAATACCTGTCTGGTCTGCCAACTTTGTATTATCAACATATGGATCTGGTGCTGTTTTTGGGTCTCCTGCTGGTGATCAACGCGATTTAGATTTTGCCCGCAAGTATGACTTGCCAGTCATACCAGTCGTACTCCCAGCGAATGCTGATCCAGAAACCTATACGATAGAGAATGAAGCCTATACTGGAACAGGCACTCTGTTTAACTCTAAATTCCTTGATGGCCTATCGACATCAGAAGGGATTAAAGCTGCAATAGCAAAGCTTGAAGAATTAGGCTTGGGGTCTTCCTCCACAACATACCGTTTGCGTGACTGGGGTATTTCTCGTCAACGCTATTGGGGATGTCCTATCCCTGCAATTCGTTGTGATGATTGCGGTGTCGTGCCAGTCCCAGAAGACCAGCTTCCGATTAAACTTCCTGATGATCCTGATTTTTCAGCGCCTGGAAATCCGCTCGATCGTCACCCGACTTGGAAGCATACAACTTGTCCAAAATGCGCAAAACCAGCAACGCGTGAAACCGATACTTTAGATACCTTCATGGATTCATCTTGGTATTTCGCGCGCTTTTGTGATTCAGATTCGATTGAACCCGTCAATAAAGAAGCTGCAAGCTATTGGTTACCTGTGGACCAATATATTGGGGGTGTAGAACATGCTATCCTTCATCTTCTATATTCTCGCTTTTTTACAAGAGCCATGCATGATTGCGGAATCATAGACCTTCCAGCCGGTGAGCCATTTGCAGGATTATTCACGCAAGGCATGGTAACTCATGAGACTTACAAATCTTCCGAGGGCAAATGGTTATCTCCTGAAGACATAGAAGAGCGTGACGGCAATCTTGTTGAATTAGAAACAGGAAAGCCTGTTAGCGTTGGACAAATTGAAAAAATGTCCAAATCAAAAAAGAACGTTGTCGACCCGTCTATAATCATTGGAGATTATGGTGCAGACGTCGCGCGCTGGTTCGTATTGTCAGATTCTCCTCCAGAACGCGATGTAGAGTGGACTCAATCAGGCGCAGAAGGTGCATGGAAATTCATTCAGAAATTGTGGTCCTTGGCCGAGGCTGGCCCCGCTGAAGATGATGGTGAAATTGGCGACGGAGCAGCATCGGAACTCCTTCGTGCTACCCACAAAACAATCGATGGCGTTACACGCGGCATCAAAGACTTTCGTTTCAACACATCCGTCGCTCAAATCCATGAATTCTCAAATACTTTGAAAAAAGCCGAGAATGCGAAAGGCCCCGGTATAGCCACTGCCCGTCGATTTGCGTTGAAAACACTTGCGCAGCTCGTCTCACCTTTTGCACCCCACGTCGCTGAAGAAAGCTGGGCTGCTCTTGGTGGTGAAGGCTTAGTCTCTAGTGCACCTTGGCCTATCGCTGATGAAAAGCTAATGACTTCCGATACATTGACTATGCCGGTTCAAGTTAATGGAAAAAAACGCGGTGAGATAGAAGTCGATAAATCAGCGACAAAAGATGCTGTCGAAGAAATAGCGCTCAGTGATCCCAAAGTAGCGGCATTTCTTGCGGATAAAACCGTGAAGAAAATTATTGTCGTTCCAGGCAGAATTGTGAATATAGTGATCTCATGACCCAGAAACACTTCATTGCTTCTATGTTACTAATCACAACTGCTAGCCTTGGGCTAAGCAGTTGCGGTTTTCAGCCTGTTTATGGAAACGTGGATGCTATGAATGGGCCTATCAAAGTCATGCAAATTGATGGGCGTATCGGGCATAGGTTGCGGCAGGAATTAACACGCACACTTAGTAGCGGACTTCCAGGAATAGAAGATGGTGCATTTTTAACTGTTACCGCAGTAGAAGGTTTGCAACGCTTAAATCTTAAAGCCAATGTTGGGGTCTCTCGTACCACTATAATCGGTACAGCAAATTACACTCTACGAGATATTGAAGGTAGGGTTTTGTTATCCGGATCTGTGAGCGTCCAAACTGATTACGACGTCGCTAATTCTGAATATGGAGATATCGCACTACAAACGGATGCACGAGAACGTGTCGCTTATCTGCTGTCGCGGCGCTTACAAGAACAACTTTCTCTAGATGCAACCTCATCAAGACAAGATATTCAAATGAAGGAAGCAGAGTCCACCCTTACTGAAACTGCAGAAGAAGATAATGCAGCTAAATCTCTTGAGGACAACCAAGATAAACTGGACCGTATTCCTTGAACTTATCAGGCGACAAAGCTCTAAATTTTGTTCAAAGGCCTAAAGCAGGCATAAATGTAGTGCTTGCATTTGGCGAAGATCTTGGCGTCGTGTCAGACGCTGCACAAACGCTAGTTCAGAAATGGCGTAAGGTTGAAAACTCCGAACTCGACATTGTTCGTTTGCATGAAGACGAATTGAAGAAAGATCCCGGATTACTAACTGAACACCTCAGCGCAGTTTCTTTGCTAGGTATCAAACAGATCCTTCGCGTGCGATTAAGCAATGAATCGATCGCCAAACAATTGATTACGGTCGTGGATCAAATCGCTACGGGTAAATTATACCCAGAGAATTTTCTCATTCTGGAAGCAGGAGAACTTAAAAAAAGTTCTAAACTTCGAACAAGCTTCTCTACGTCTCCCGATACAGCATGCTTACAATTTTTTGCTGACTCAGACGTCGAGACTAGTGAATACATCCGTATAAAACTAAGTGACCTAAACATCCAAATTGACGAACTTGCTTTGGAACAATTTGCAGCGGAGCTACCCGGTGACAGGCGGCTCGCAAATGCAGAGATAGAAAAGCTTAGCCTTTATGCTTTCGAGCTTGGGCGTTCAATCCAACCAGATGACATCAAAGCTATCTGCTCTACAGAACAACCGCGCGGCGCTGACAACGCAGCTGACGCAGCTTTAGCGGGCGATATTGATGAGGCCAATAAGTCTCTCGACCGATTTTTGGATGCAGGCGGTTCAGCTATCTCAGCGCTAAGGACACTGCACTACAGACTATTGAGAGTTATCGATGCTCAGTCTGGAGCACGTTTTCTAAGGCCACCAGTATTTGATCGCGACAGACCTGCTTTCAATAAAATGCTAAAAGATTGGGATGCCGCCAGATTAAACCGCGCATTGTCCACCCTGTATGCAGCTGAGAAAACCTGCAAACAAGGTGGCATACCTGCCGAAGCAATATTAAAGATCGTCATCGATCGCTTCAGCCGTCGTCAAGTCTAGATCAGCGTGTCGCCCGCGCTGACGTAAGACGTCGACACACATCATCCAACTGCTCTAATTGCGTGTACTGGATTTTGATCTCACCGCCCTTATTGCCCTTATGTTTAATTTCAACATTCAAGCCAAGAGCGTGCGCTAGATCAGATTCCAACGCTTCCGTATCAACGTCTTTATGGCCTGCGGGTTTGGTAGCAGATTTCTCTTTCATACCATTTTCAGCAAGCATTCTGAACTTATGCGCTAATTTTTCGGTATCACGCACAGACAGACCATTTTTCATCACACGCTCTACCACGAGCATAGGATCTGGTGCACCCAAAGCCGCCCGTGCATGTCCAGCACTTAAATGACCTTCTCTCAAAAGGTCACGCGCCTCATCAGGAAGATTTAATAACCGAAGCGTATTTGCGATATGTGGACGACTTTTTCCCACATGATCCGCCAGCATATCCTGTGTCCGACCAAACCGTTTGATCAAAGATTGATAAGCTTCCGCTTCCTCTAATGGGTTCAAGTCCGCACGTTGCACATTCTCGATGACACCAATTTCAAGAACCTCCAACTCATCCAGCTCTTTGATAACAGCCGGTACAGTGCGCAGCCCAGCACGCGTCGCTGCGCGCCAGCGGCGCTCTCCTGCGACGATCTGATACTTACCATCCCCCTTATTAGGATCAGGACGCACGAGAATGGGTTGAATAACACCTTTAATTCGAATGGACGCTTCCAACTCAGCAAGGTCTTCTTCCTTGAAAGTCTGACGCGGCTGGTTTGGGTTTCCAGAAATTGATTTAATCGGAATTTCTAGAGCGTTTAACTTTGCCAAACCAGAACCACTTGCTGGCACTGTTTTCTTTGCTGCTGAATCTGGTTGCAGAGCTTGCTCACCAATCAAATCCATCAATCCACGACCTAGCCGTGATGGTTTCGCTTTAGGCGCTGCATCTTCTTTGTTTATGTCTTTAGCCATATTATGCACGCTCCCGTTCTCTTTGAATCACTTCACTGGCCAGCTTGATATATGCCTCACTACCGGAACATTTGTGATCGTAAAGCAAAGCAGGTTTTCCAAAACCAGGCGCTTCAGACAATCTCACATTCCTTGGAATGACCGTCTCATACACTTTAGAACCAAAGAAAGATCTAACGTCTGCTTCAACCTGCGCCGATTGCGCTTGACGCTTGTCATACATCGTCAACACAATTCCCTGAATTTCAAGCTCGGCATTCAATGCACCGCGTACAACTTCAACAGTGCGTAGCAATTGACTCAAACCTTCCATCGCAAAAAACTCACACTGTAACGGCACAAGAACCGCATCACAGCCAGTCATGGCGTTTATCGTTAGAGAGCTAAGAGATGGCGGGCAATCAATTAAAACGAAATCATATTCATCGCATTCGCCATTTGCCGCTGCATCTCTATAGGCGTCCATAGCGTCTTTAAAACGATAAGACCGGCGTGGATCATCAGACAGTTTGGTCTCAACACCAGAGAGGTTTTCATCTCCAGGAATGATGTGAAGCCTTGGTATAACCGTCTCTTTGCAAGCTGCACGTATCTCTGCGCCATCAATGACAACATCATAGCTGGTAAGATCACGTTCTGACGGTGGTATGCCCAAGCCTGTGGAAGCATTACCTTGAGGGTCAAAATCTATTAGAAGTACTTTGCGGCCCGCTGCTGCGAGGGCAGTTCCTAGATTGATAGAAGTCGTGGTTTTCCCAACGCCTCCTTTTTGGTTCGCTACTGCGATAATCCGTGTGCTCATTTATTTCGACGGTTAAGTCCCTTAACAACCAGAATACGACCTTCGGTATGACTGAAACTCTCATGCAGCTCGTAATCAAACTCCCAGTCAGACTGAGCAATTTCGATTTCTTGCAACACTTCTTTCCCTTTTAGGAATATACAGCTCGCCTTATTAGCGAGGAATCTTTCGCTATAATCGTAGAGTTGGGGCAATGATGCAAGCGCTCTTGACGTGACATGATCGTAAGTTTCACGTGAAACACTCTCAATTCGTGAGTTTTCTACAGAAATATTCAAATTCGCCGCTCTAGCAGCCGCCCTCAGAAATGCGCATTTCTTCCCATTAGATTCTACAAGCGTATATTTTTCTGCGGCATTACAAGATGCACACGCCATAATAAGTGCCGGAAAACCTGCACCAGATCCTAGATCAATCCACTTTGATGCATCATCAGAGCGGTATTGATAGACCTGTAATGAATCGAGAATATGACGCCGCCAAAGACGATTACGTTCTAATGGACCAATAAGATTGTGAGTCTTTCGCCACTTATCCAAAACTTCGACAACGATATTTATTTTATCAAATGTTTCACGTGAAACATCTAAATAGTCAGAAAGATCCTTCGACCGAAACCCGTCTTCATCCACCAAGGGATTATTCATTAGCTAGCTGCTTTCTGAGATTTCTTTACATACGCCAACAAAGCCGTAATAGCCCCTGGCGTAACACCTTCAATCCGGCTCGCTTGCCCCAATGTGATGGGTTTTATCAATTCCAGTTTGGACCGCACTTCATGGGATAATCCTCCCACTAATTTATAATCCAGCGACTCAGAGAGTTTTAAACGCTCGTCTTTCTGGAAAGATTCAATATCAGCTTTTTGTCGATCAAGATAAGTGGCGTAGATCGCTTCGATTGAAAGCTGTTCCTGAACCTGTTTTGAAAGCTCCAATAGTTCAGGCCATTTCTTAGCAAGTGTCTCATACTCAACGTGCGGGAAAGCTAGCATTTCATACGCACTACGACGACGGCCATCTTGGGTAATCTTGACGCCAATATCAGTCGCTTCATTGGGCGTCATAGCCAATCTTTGAAGCAACTCTCTACCGTGCTGAAGCGCGTTCAGTTTATTGTTGAATGCTGATCTACGGTCCTCGCTAATGATATTCCATTCATCAGCGAAAGGTGTAAGCCGCTGGTCCGCATTATCCGCACGCAGTGACAATCTATATTCAGCGCGTGACGTAAACATGCGATAGGGTTCAGACACGCCGCGTGTCACAAGGTCATCTATCATAACGCCGATATACGCTTGAGAGCGATCGAGAACAACTGACTCTAAACCCTGTGTCGAACGCGCAGCATTCACGCCTGCCATAAGGCCTTGCGCCCCAGCTTCTTCATACCCAGTTGTCCCATTTATCTGACCAGCCAGATAAAGACCCGGAACCTTCTTCAGCTGTAAATCAGCTTTAAGCTCTCTAGGGTCCACGTAATCATATTCAATAGCATAACCATATTGAACGACTTTGACATTCTCCAAACCCTTCATCGTGCGAAGGAATTTATCCTGCACATCAGCCGGCAATGAAGTCGAAATACCATTCGGATAGACAAGATCATCATCTAAGCCTTCGGGCTCTAGAAAAATTTGATGCTGGTTTCTATCTGCAAAGCGCGTGACCTTATCTTCAATAGATGGACAATAGCGCGGTCCTTTACCAGCTATGGCTCCAGAATAGACAGCTGACTTGGAGATATTGTCATTGATAACTTTGTGCGTCTCTTCATTGGTGTAGGTCATTCCACACTCAATTTGAGGCACAGTTATTTTATCTGTCAGGAAAGAGAATGGCACTGGATCATCATCGGCCGGCTGCATTTCTAACTGCGACCAATCAATGCTGTTTTTATCCAGTCTTGCGGGCGTTCCAGTTTTAAGGCGGCCCATATCGAGATCCAAACTATAAAGCCGCTTGGAAAGTTCTTTTGCAGGTTGGTCGCCAATACGGCCAGCAGGAATACGCTCTTCGCCGCGATGTATTATTCCATCAAGGAAAGTCCCTGTCGTTAGCACAACAGCTTTGCTTTTGTATATCGTTCCGCTTTCGCCAACGACACCTGACAAAACATCATTTTCAAATGTGAGATCATCAATGCCGTCTTCAATGACAGTCAAATTTTTCTGCGCCTTTACAGCAGCTTGCACGGCATTTCGATAAAGCTTTCTATCAGCTTGTGTACGAGGTCCTTGTACAGCTGGGCCCTTAGATCGATTGAGCAATCGAAACTGAATACCAGAGACATCAGCAGCACGTCCCATAATGCCATCAAGAGCATCAATCTCGCGAACGAGGTGTCCTTTGCCCAAGCCGCCAATAGCTGGATTACATGACATCTCACCAATAGTGCTTGCCTTGTGCGTGATAAGCGCAGTGTTCGCTCCAGCGCGCGCAGCAGCTGACGCAGCTTCTACACCGGCGTGTCCACCACCAACAATTATGACATCAAAATCTAAATTCATGCTGACCATCCAAATACCAAGCACAAGCATTTAGAGATTTTATATCAGTTCGTCGACTCCGCCAAATGAGAATTGATCAATGTGTTTCACGTGAAACATCACTTTCCGATACAAAACTCACCAAAAATTCTGTCGAGCACATCTTCGGAATCTATTTCACCAGTAATTTTTCCTACATCGCGTGCGGCCAGTCTAATATCCTCTGCAATAAGATCTGCTGAGAAATCATTTTCCATGGCAAGGATGGCGTGTTGTAAGTTTTCTTTGGTAGATAATAATAATTGTTTGTGGCGTTGGCGAGAAACTAGCGGCGCAGAAGCACCCGTCGACATACGGTCAATAACTGTCTGTTCTAATTTATCTTTGATACGTTTGACATCTTCAGACATCTTCAGCGAAACTTTTTCTCTGAATACTTTTTTGTCCAAATCAGAGAGATTTAAATCTTGAGGAGTTCCATCAGACAAGTCTGCTTTATTTGCTAAAATAAAGTCTCCATCCTGCGCTAAACTTAAATCAGGAAGAGGTTGGTCATAACCGTGCATGAAAATCCTGAGATCACTTTCAGTTGCTCGAATTAAAGCTCTACGAACACCTTCGGCTTCTATCTCATCGCCTGTATCACGCAATCCTGCCGTATCAGAAAGCCAAACCACATAACCGCCTAACTCTAGCCGCACCTCAACAATATCACGCGTTGTTCCAGCTATACTAGATACAATCGCAGCATCACGGCCGGTCAGTGCATTTATAAGCGTTGACTTACCCGCATTTGGCGGACCAATAATCGCAATTTTAAATCCATCACGAACCGCCAAACCTGCATTCGCATTTTCCAAAGCCAAATCAATTGAAGCAATTAAATCCTTCACAAGCGGATAGGCGCGACTATCCACACCGCTAGGCACATCATCCTCGTCAGGAAAATCTATTGCAGCATCAAGTGAAGCCATTGCATTGATTAAATCTGAGCGCCAATTGAGACATTGCGCGTGAAAAGCGCCGTCATATTGTTGCATCGCTTGGCGACGTTGAGCATCTGTTTCGGCATCAATCAAATCCCCAATAGCTTCAGCTTTGGTAAGATCCATACGTCCATTTTCAAAAGCTCTGCGCGTATACTCTCCAGGCTCTGCCAGACGACAAAGTTTAGTTGCTAAACATGCATCTATAACGGAAGCAACAATCGCTGTTCCACCGTGAAGGTGAAGTTCAACAACATCTTCGCCAGTAAAGCTATTAGGGCCAGGCATAAAAGCGACAAGCGCTTCATCCAGTTGATCCCGTTTGGCGGAGTCTGATGGATGAAACAATAATCGAATAACCAGCTTACGTCTTGAGGGTAATTTCTGTGCAGTTAAAAGCTGTAAGATCTCTCCAGCCTTTGAACCAGATAACCGGATAACAGATACCCCAGCTTTACCCGACGCGCTCGCCAATGCACAAATAGTGTTATTCGACATGTTATTTTGACCAAATTGATTTGTTTCACGTGAAACAAATTTTACCAATTGAAACAAGTTTTGCTAAATAAGTTCCAGAATTCTCTGTTTCTGTTCGTCTCGGAATCCCAGAACTATTTCATCGCCGATTTCAAATAATGGTCGTTTCATAAGACTTGGATTTGCCAAAAGCAAATTAACAGCTTTTTCGTCAGTTATGTCATTTTTCTGATCGTCAGAAAGACCTCGCCAAGTCGTACTCGCTTTATTGATCACTTTATCCCAACCCAATAAAGCAACGTATCTTTCTAAATCATTTTGAGGAACACCATCAGATTTTACATCTCTGTATGTAAATCTAATATCATTCTCAGCAAGCCATTTTTGCGCTTTTCGACAAGTATCACATGCTTTAAGGCCGGTCATTGTAAGCATTGAAAATTCCATTCGTTTGATAATTTAAATACAAAAAAGGGATGACACAAATTTGCATCATCCCCAATTCTTCATTCGAAAAATATATAATTCTAGTTCTTCATAGAATCGAAGAATTCATCGTTATTTTTCGTTTGCTTCAATTTATCAAGTAAGAACTCGATTGCATCCTGTGCACCCATTGGGTTGAGGATACGACGAAGAATATAGACTTTCTGTAGATCTTTTTGTTGCATAAGAAGCTCTTCCTTACGCGTACCAGATTTAAGAATATCAATAGCAGGGAAGACACGTTTATCAGCGATTTTACGCTCTAGAACGATCTCTGAGTTACCTGTACCTTTGAATTCCTCAAAGATAACCTCATCCATACGTGATCCAGTATCAATCAATGCTGTTGCAATGATAGTCAACGAACCGCCTTCTTCAATATTACGAGCAGCACCGAAGAAACGTTTCGGACGTTGAAGCGCATTGGCGTCAACACCACCCGTTAGAACTTTACCTGATGATGGAACAACTGTGTTGTAAGCACGACCAAGACGCGTAATGGAATCGAGCAGAATAACAACATCACGACCATGCTCAGCTAGGCGTTTGGCTTTCTCGATAACCATCTCAGCCACTTGAACGTGACGTGTGGCTGGCTCATCAAACGTAGATGAAATTACCTCACCTTTAACAGAACGCTGCATGTCTGTTACTTCTTCTGGACGTTCATCTATCAGCAAAACAAGTAAGTAACATTCTGGGTGGTTCTCAGCGATTGACTGAGCGATGTTTTGTAAAAGAACAGTTTTACCTGTACGAGGCGGCGCAACAATCAGCGCACGCTGACCTTTACCAATCGGCGCAACGATATCAATTACACGACCAGATTTATCCTTGCGTGTAGGGTCAGGAATTTCAATGTTGAAGCGTTCTTCTGGGTAAAGCGGCGTAAGGTTATCAAAGTGAACTTTGTGTTTAACCTGATCTGGTGCTTCAAAATTGATGGACTCAACTTTTACAAGCGCGAAATAACGTTCGTCATTTCTAGGTCCACGAATTTCACCTTCAACAGTGTCTCCAGTACGCAAACCCATTCGGCGAATTTGCTGTGGACTGACGTAAATATCATCTGGTCCAGGAAGGTAATTGGATTGAGGAGAACGAAGGAAACCAAATCCATCAGAAAGGACTTCCACAACACCACCACCAACGATTTCAACATCGCGTTCGGATAGCTCTTTTAGAATGGCAAAAAGCAATTCTTGGGTACGTAAGGAAGAAGCGTTTTCAACTTCGAGATTTTCAGCGAATGCAAGTAAATCTGTAGGAGATTTAAGTTTCAGCTCCGCAAGCGTCATACGCTCAGGGGTTTCAGTCTCAGACATAAACCAGTTTTTCTTTTTTCTATGAGTAACGAATTACGGTATAAATAGGAAAGTCGAACCTAGGTTCGCGCATATTTCGTAACGGTCAGAATAGCCGTTTGAATTTTCTTCACCACATTCACGGTTAAAAGTCAACATCTACAGAAGAAAGTCAGAGCTGCAACAAGCTAAAATTTTTCAATTAGAAAACGGTTCTACAACGACCATTATAATCGCAATAATCGCAAGCATGAAGGGCACTTCATTTAACAACCTAAGTTTCTTTGAAGACATGCTCAACGTTCCAGCCATCTCTTTTTTATGAAGCCCAATAAAATATCCGTGCGATCCTGAAAGCAGAATAACTGCGACTATCTTTACCCAAAACCAGGGTTGGCTCGAGAAAAAATCCCAATTTAGATGTGCAAGTGAAAATCCAAAAACCCATGTTAAAATCAACATAGGCGTTAATATTATTTTCCGAAGCCGAATAATTGCCGAGTCCATAGTTTGGACTAATCCTTCATTATCGCGTCCTTCCATACGGTACACTAGCAGACGTGGGAGCATTAACATTCCAGCCATCCAAGCGACGACGCAAATTATATGTCCGGCGCGAAACCATTCGTAACCCATGCGATAATCCTATTCGGTTGAAATATGACTGTGAGGACATTTAGACCAGTTTTTTGGACAAATACGGTCCCCATCGGATGATAAAATTTCAGATTTTTCCAAAATAGCTTTCCGCACCAGATTTGTTAGTCCGCCAATAAATTCATTCGCTATCCCTAAAGCAGGCGCTCGCAAATAAGTTGTCACACCGTGCTCCCGGGCCAATTCGGCATATTCGTCATCTAATTCGACGAGTGTTTCAATATGTTCGGATACAAAAGCAATCGGACTTACAAGTATATTTTTTCCGTCCGCTGCAGCTTTTAAAATACTAGAATCTGTAGATGGACTGATCCATTCTAACGGTCCCACTTTTGATTGATAACAAATTTCTATTTCCCAATCACTTGGCAATTTTTTAGCAACAGCTGCACATGTTTGTTCTATTTGCCATTGATAGGGATCTCCGCCGTCCACAACTTTTTTAGGCAAGCCATGAGCTGACAATAAAACTCTTAAATTGTCTGGAGCTCCATTGTCTTTCCAAGTCGATACCAATTTATCCACATGCGCATTTATCAATCCCTCTTCCGTGGGATAACAACAAATAGTTGATGCTGTTTTGCCGCCAGCTTTTTTCCAAGCTTGAATGGAAGAACCTGTCGTAGTTGTCGAAAATTGAGGATAAAGGGGCAATAAAACAATTTTCTCAGGATTAAACGCATTTACAGCTTTAACCGCATCTCCAGTAAATGGTTTCCAATACCGCATAGATATAAAACAGCGAGCATCCAGTCCCGTCGCTTTTAATGATTTTTCCAGCTCATCCGCTTGAAATTGAGTTTCTGGTAAAAGAGGTGATGATCCACCCATTTTAGCGTAATTGCTTTTGGCTTCTTTGGACCGTCGCGATGATATCAATTTTGCAATCAACCATCTCAATGGTTGAGGCAGTCCTATAATGGCTTTGTCATTAAAAAGATTGAATAGAAAAGGTTCAACGGTCTCTAAATTATCAGGACCGCCTAAATTGAATAAAACAACTGCAATACGCATATTTTTTATTCCTTATTCTTCTCGAATGACTTTAACAGCCCGTTCAACATTACTAATGGGTGTCTGCGGAGTTACGCCATGGCCAAGATTAAAAATATGTGGCCGATCTTTAAACGCTGATTTAATTTCACGAATCCGTGCATCCATAGCATCTCCACCGGAAATTAACCTGAGTGGATCAAGGTTTCCTTGAACGGGCATTGATTTAGGCAATGCCTCATGGACCCATTTTACAGGTAGAGCAGTATCAAGTCCAACGCCTGTTACCCCAGTATGCTTCGCATAAGGCTCTAACATGGCGCCTGATCCACGAGGAAAGCCAATAATTGGCTGAGTAACCCCAAGATCACGAACACGCTGTATGAGCTTCTGTGTCGGTTTTATAACCAATCTATCCATACTATCTTCGGCTAAACCTTCGGCCCAACTATCGAACACCATGAGTGCATCCGCACCAGCATCAGCCTGAGCTTTAAGGTAGTGTGCGGTTGTTTCCACGAGGATGTCCAAAATTGCATCCAAATCTTCTGGATCTTGATAGGCTTTTAATCGCGCAGCCGATTTATCAGTGCCGCCTTTACCTTCGATCGCATAGACTGCAACTGTCCAAGGTGCTCCTGCAAATCCAATCAACGTTGTTTCAGGTGCCAATTGGGATTTAACACGAGATACCGTCTCGTATACGGGAGACATCCTATCCAACAACTTTTCTAAAGGAAATTTATCAAGATCAGCCGCAGAAGATGCCGGATCAAGTTGTGGACCTTCTCCTTTTACAAAACGTACATTTCTACCCATTGCATCTAGAATAAGAAGAATATCTGCAAAAAGAATGGCGCCATCCATATTATAGCGTCTTATGGGTTGAAGCGTAGCTTCAGTGGCTAAAGACGGTGAATAACAAAAATCTAAGAAGTCCTTGGCTCTACCACGTAGTTCAAGGTATTCTGGTAAATGTCTTCCAGCCTGACGCATCATCCATACTGGAGGATGGTCGTATATTTTGCCATTGAGCGTCTCTAGCAATTTTTTCTCAGGCTGTGCCACGTAAACCTCTTCCTTTAAATTCTATTATTAAGTTTAGATTCTTCTATTGTTATAAGAGCGTTGATAACGGGGAAAAATTAACGTTTGAACTTTTATCCACACTCTATCAACATCCAATGTGGCATTAGTTCACATCGTCTTCATTAATCTTAATTACGATTCATTAAGGTTAACGCCTTTGTTAATAAGGGTTAATTATGAGTCGAGTCCAAATTAACAATAATATGGTGGAAAGAATCTATTTTATTTTGTTGAATTTCTAGCCTGTAGATAGAATTGTGAATAAATGTGAGTAAAGTTAACCAAAATTAGCACCTAACAGGTTTTCCACAGATGGCTGGGGAAATACGGGTAATACCCGGTAAAACCACGGTATTTTGTGCATTAAACCAGTAGAGGACGGCATTGCCGAAATTATATGGACATTTATTTCAACGTCCACCTTCTATCAGATTCAACAGGTGAAACACTAAATGCTGTCATGCGTGCAGCCTGTGCTCAGTTTGAAGATGTATCCCCTTTAGAACATAATTATTATCTGGTGAGGTCTCAAAGACAATTAGATCGCGCGCTTCGGGAAATTGAAGGTGCCCCTGGTATTGTTCTTTACACGATATCTGATGAAGGGTTGCGAAAGACGCTCGAAGATTGGTGTTCATTGACTCATACACCAGTCTTACCTGTCATAGATCCAGCAGTTGATGTGCTAAGTCGTTATTTGGGATTGCGATCCAACAGATCTGTTGCTGGTCAATACAAAGTTGATTCCAGTTATTTTACTCGCATTGAAGCACTAAATTACACATTGGCGCATGATGATGGTCAAAGCGTAGAAGATTTAGGTGATGCCGACGTTGCTTTAGTTGGCGTTAGCCGAACATCAAAAACGCCTACATGTGTTTATTTAGGAAACAGAGGGATTAAAGCTGCGAATGTTCCATTGGTTCCCGGAGTTGATCCGCCCGAAATTTTAATGGGTCCAAATTCTCCATTAGTCATCGCATTGAAGATATCGCCTAAAAGATTGGTTGATATTCGGCGTCAACGTTTAATATCTATCAAAGAAGACCCAAATACCGCTTATGCATCTGAAGAAGCTGTGCGAGAGGAAATAACATGGGCAAATAGATTATTTGCACGCATGAAATGGAAAACAATCGATGTTTCTCGCAGATCCGTAGAAGAAACAGCGGCGGCGATTTTAAACACAATATCCGAATCTGGACGTAATTAGAGGCGACTAACTAAGTGACAGACTCCACATTAATTTTGGCTTCTCAAAGCAAATCTCGCGGTGATTTAATGCGTGGAGCCGGTCTTGTTTTTGAACAAATGGCTTCTAGTTTAGATGAAGATGCCGTAAAAATGGCTATGCGTGCGGATGGTGAATCAACTCAACGTCAAGCAGAAGCTTTGGCTGAGATGAAAGCGTTAAAAGTTTCTATCAAGCATCAAGGCATCGTTCTTGGAGCGGATCAAATGCTAGATCTTGAAGGTGTTCAGTTCGATAAACCTAAATCTATCGACGAAGCACGCGTAAATCTCCTAAAAATGCGCGGAAAAACCCATACATTAGAAACTGCTTTAGTTGCATGCGAAAATGGTCAACCCATTTGGAGAATGACGACGCGTCCTCGTCTTACAATGAGAAATTTTTCAGAAGAATTTCTTGATACCTATCTGAAAAATGAAGGTGATTTAGCGCTTACAACAGTTGGAGCTTATAGACTTGAAGCCCCAGGCGTTCAGCTATTTTCAAAGGTTGAAGGTGATTATTTCTCTATATTGGGTCTCCCCTTAATTCAGCTTCTCAATTGGTTACAAGATCGAGGAGATCTTCAAAAGTGAGTGGGATTTCCAATACAAAAGTTTATGGTGTAATTGGTGACCCCATTGCTCAATCTCTTTCGCCGGATATTCATAATCTATGGCTAAAAGCATCAAATATAAGCGCTTTTTACAATAAATTTCACTTGCAAACTGAAACTGCTGTGTCGGATATTCAAGCATTGCTGAGATTTGATGTTCAGGGCTTGAATATAACAATGCCTTATAAGGAAGCAGCTATAAATTCAGCAATTGATCTCAGTGATACAGCAAAAAAAATAGGTGTTGCAAACACACTCAAAGCAACATCCAATGGATGGTATGCTGAAAATACTGATGCTTATGGATTTTTAAATTCGTTATATGCTGTCATTTCAGAAAACACACTGAAAAACAAAAAAGTGTTGTTAATCGGCGCTGGTGGTGCAGCTAGAGCAGTCGCCTATATTCTTGATTTACAAGGTGCTGATTTAACCATCTTAAATCGAACTGTTTCTAAAGCAGACACCCTTATTTCAGAATTGGCTCCTAAAGCTAAATCTGGTGATTTACAGGGTTTAACAGAGCAAATGGATCGCGTTGATATAGTCATAAATGCGACGAGTCTTAAGGCCGGCCTCGCAAATAATATTGTATTTCCCGACGGTAATTCTCGTTTATTTTTTGACTTATCTTATGGAAAAGCTCCCGAAGAAATTCTGGGTAAAGCGTCTAATGCTGGATGGAAAAGTGAAGACGGCTTAAGAATGCTCGTTGAGCAAGCGGCTCTAGCCTATCAATTATGGCATAATGAAACGCCAAATGTCGAATTGGCCCTTGATATGTGTAAAAAGAAATTAGCATAAAATGATTATCTTAGGTCTTACCGGTTCTATAGGAATGGGGAAATCAACCACTGCCAACATGTTTCTGGATGCAGGCATTCCAGTTTATGATTCAGATGCCGCTGTTCATGCGCTTTACGAACCAGCTGGAAAAGCCGTTGAAAAATTAGAGGATGCTTTTCCGGGTGTAAAAAACCAAGAAGGCAGCATCGATCGTCAGAAATTAAGTGCATATGTGCTAAAAGATTCAGCTGCCATGAAAAAGCTAGAAGCCATTGTACATCCATTGGTATTTGAGACTCGTCTCAAATTTTTAGACGAACATAAAGCAAAAGGCACAGACATTGTGGTGTTTGACATACCCTTGCTTTTTGAAACTGGTTCAGATGCATTTGTTGATAAAATATTGGTCGTGACAGCACCTGCTGAAATTCAAAAACAACGTGTTCTTGATCGTGAAGGCATGACGGAAGAAAAATTTTCAGCAATTTTGACTAAACAAATGCCAGATAAACAAAAACGCGAACGCGCAGATTTTATTATTGATACAAGTCTTGGATTGGATAGCGCTGAAAAAAATGTTCATCAGATTATTCAATCTTTGATCCAGTTAAACGAGAGTGAAGACTAAAATGCGTGAAATCGTATTCGATACTGAAACAACGGGCCTAAGTGCAAAAGATGGTGATCGTATTATCGAACTTGGTGCAGTAGAGATTGTTGATCTTTTACCCACTGGACGTGAATTTCACAGGCTAATCTATCCAGACCGTCAAGTTAGTGAAGATACAATTCGTATTACCGGTATTACCGATGAAATGCTAAAAGGTAAGCCCGTTTTTAGTGATCCAAGTGTTTATAAAGAATTTCTCGATTTCATCGAAGATTCTCCCTTAGTCGCACACAATGCAGAATTTGACCGTGGATTCTTAAATGAGGAAATGCGCCGTGTCGGCGGGCCTGAATTTCCAAAAGAACGCTGTGTAGATACGTTGGCATTGGCACGTGAAAAATTTCCTGGTGCTTCGGCGACACTAGATGCCCTTTGTAAGCGATTTGATATTTCTCTTGCAAAAAGGGACGTTCACACAGCGGTTGTCGACTCTCAGCTCTTAGCGTCAGTCTATCTGGAATTAAGAGGGGGGCGTGCTCATTCTTTTGAATTTGAAAATGAAGGACAATCAGATGCTGAAGTGGCGTTTAAGCGTACTCAGCGTCGTCAACGGCCCAAAAAATTACGTTCTTTTTTAACAGAAGAAGAAAATGCAGCCCACCAAAGTTTTATCGCGACTTTTGACGAAACGCCGGTGTGGAATAAAATTTTGACAAAATAAAAGCGACGGTAAGAACATCGTCGCTTTTATATTTTTTATTGTTTAAGCTTGAGCAGTTGGTGGTGTTTGGTTTTCTGCCGCTGCTTGCGCGCGTTGAGCACGATATAATCCAACAAAATCAATTGGATCTATAAGCAAAGGTGGATATCCGCCTTCCCGTGTTACTTCAGCCATAACGCGTCGTGCAAATGGGAAAAGAAGTCTTGGGCACTCTATAAGCAACAATGGCTCTACATCTGCTTGCTGGGTATTTTTAAGTTCAAATAGTCCAGAATAAACAAGTTCAGCAATGAAAACGACGTTTTCTTCGCGTTTTGCTTGGGCCGATAAACGTAAATTGACTTCAAAAATACCAGGTTGATCAGGTTGTGGGTCTGCTTTTACATCAATACCCAATTCTATAGCAGGAGCATTTTGACCTGCACCTGCTGTAAGCGGGTTGGGATTTTCAAAAGACAAGTCTTTTATGTATTGCGCGAGTACGCGAATTGAGGGACCAGATTCAGCTGATGTTTGAGCTGGATCAATTGTTGGTTGGCCTTCAGTTGAGGGCGTGTCATTCATATCTTTACATCCGTTTGATACGGGGAACTAGGTGCCAGCTAACATGAGCTGCTAAAGCAAACAAGTAAAACGGTTCCATTCCTTGTTTTGTCAACATATATATGTGGCAAGAACTCAAATGATACATTATAAGAAGTGCCATGGATATTGAACTCATAATTTTCGCAGCAGTCGCGTTTTTCGTGCTGTATCGGCTGTACAGCGTTCTTGGAACGAAAACTGGAGCGGAACCACCGCCATCAGTTGTTCGAGAAGCCACACAAAAACGTAAAAATTCAGAAGGTAGTGATGAGAGCAATGTCACACCATTCCGTCCGTCTTTTACTGGGCCTGGTGCTTCTGCAATGGAAGAAATCTCTCAAATAGATAGCACGTTCTCGCCAAGTGATTTCACACGGAAATCAAAAAAAGCTTATGAGATGATCGTCGAAGCTTTTGCTGAAGGTGACAAAGAAACACTTTCAAATTTGTTGGTCGATGATGTGTATGAAGCGTATGTATCTGCAATTGATGAGAGAGAGCAGAACAATACGGAACCACTCCGCCTGATGCGTTTAAAATCAGCTGAAATTGCTGATGCTGAACTTTTGGATGGTGATATTGGACAAGTTTCTGTATCCTTTGAAGCGCAATTGAGTGATGGTGAAAACTTAAGGACGGCAAAAGAGATATGGACCTTCGAGCGCAGTCTAAAATCGTCAAACCCAGCTTGGCTTCTCGGTGGGGTTTCAGAAGCGTCTTAAGATGTGTCACCGCTATTTTTGCAGTCACTGCCTATGGGTGTGCGACAACTACAGTGTCGCCGCCTGAAACGGGTGTACCAAATACACAAGCCACAACTGTTATAACTGGTCCGAAAAATCCAGTCGAGCTGCAAACAGCTTCTGGTTATTCCATGGTGCCAAAATCATTTTCTGATCTACCTGCTTGGCAGAAAACTGATTTTATTTCAGCTCGATCAGCATTTTTGGAAAGTTGCCAAAGCTGGTCTAAGCGTGATGGAAAAAAATTAATATCTACATCAGCGCCTTATAGCGGCACTGTGTCAGATTGGATGCCAGCATGCACAAGCATTCAAGCTGCAACAGATACTAGAATGATCGCTAAAGTATTTGAAACTGAATTTACTCCCTACTTCATTAATCCAACAGACAAGCAATCTAAATTAACGGGCTATTTTGAGCCTGAATTAGAAGTGCGCTACAGGCCAGAAGCTGGATTTTCTCAGGCTGTTCCGGGTATTCCTGAAGACCTTGTAAGAGTGGACCCATCAGAGTTTGATCCTAAATTTGCTAAGGGCAAAGTGTGGGGTCGTGTTATTGAAGGCGAGTTAGAATTTTATCCAGACCGCAAAGATATTATCGATGAACCTTCTAAAGCATTGGGATATGCGTCTCCGGGTGAAATATTCTATTTACAGATACAAGGTTCAGGCAGGCTAAAATTTCCTGATGGAAGAGTTATTCGAGCCGCATTTGCAGCACATAATCACAAACCTTTTGTATCAATAGCTCGACACTTAATCGACACTGGACAGATACAAACCCACCAAGCTGGTATGAATTCTATACTAAATTGGATGGATGAAGTCGGTCCTCAAATTGCTCAAGATGCGATGAATGTTAATCCTCGTTATGTTTGGTTTACGCCTCAAGAGATCAAAGATCCTTCCAAAGGACCTAATGGTGCGCAGGGTATTCCGCTCACAGCAATGGCTTCAATGGCGGTTGATCCGCTATATCACGCATATGGTGCGCCAATATTTATAGATACCAAAGTACCTGCAATTCCTGGTGATTGGAAAGGGCGGGAATTTAGAAATTTGGTGATTGCACAAGACACAGGAGGTGCGATCAAAGGTATTCTACGTGGTGATTTGTTTTTTGGTTCTGGTGATGATGCTGGCGGCAGAGCGGCAAGTATGAATCATGATGTTGCTATGTGGGTATTACTTCCAAAATCTGTCGCATCTGCAATGACTGAAGCACAATTATTGGCAGATAGTGCTGATGGCTAAACGTCTTGTTTCAGATGCTGAAATGCGGTTGTGGAAGAAGATTGCCAAGACTGTTGAACCACATAAAACGACGAAGCAAAAAAAGCCTTTAATCGTCGAAGATTTTGCAAAATTGCTATCCAAACATTCTCATCTGGATGCACCACGTGTTCGCGTAGCAAAACATGTATCACCTGATATTAAGAAGCGTGCACAAGCAACAGACCTTCAACGTAAAATTATAGATGAAGCCGAAGAGCGTATTCCTGAAAAACCGTTAGAAAACAGAGAAAAAGATCGTAAAATCAGGCGTGGAAAAACATATGTTGATGCAACGATTGATCTACATGGTTTCACGCAAATAGCAGCGAGATCAGCCTTATCAGCTTTCCTCATGCATCATAGAAATGATGGTGCTAAGTGTGTTCTGGTGATTACGGGAAAAGGAAAGTTGGGCGATGGTATTATTAAAAAACGGCTAGTTGAATGGCTTGTTCAGCCCGATATCCGCGCCCATGTTTCGTCTTATTCCATCGCTCACCAGCGCCATGGTGGAAGCGGTGCATATTATGTATTTTTAAGAAAACTCAAGCACCAATATTGAGCCAAGCGCGAGGATGGATAAACTAGCTGTTAGTACGGTTTTGTTTTTCAACAATACCGGACATGCCTTGTCTTTTAGCAAGAGATTCTCCCACTGAATCTAGGCTAATGCCTCTAGATCTTAGTGCAACAAATAAGTGATACAGGAGGTCGGCGGTTTCATCAGCGACCTCTTGATCACTTTCAGAAGCTATGGCTAAAATGGTCTCAATTGCTTCTTCACCCATTTTTTTTGCGCATTTACTTGGACCAGCTGATAGTAATTTGGCCGTGTAAGAAGGCTGATCACTTGTGTTTCCATTGGCACGTTCGTCAATAGTTTCTGCTAAGTGAGTGAGGGCTTTGTATAAAGAATCTGTCGGGGTAAGCTTGGCCATATGTTGTCTTTCTGTCGATATAGTCTTGCCTAAGTGCGACTTGGAAGGGGACGAACAAAAGCGCCGGCTTCATTCAAGGCACGTCGCGCATCTGCAATTGTGGCTTCCCCAAAATGAAAAATAGATGCGGCTAAAACAGCATTCGCGCCGCCTTCTAAAATTGCTGGTGCTAAATGATCTACATGTCCGGCACCGCCCGATGCAATGACAGGAATGGAGACAGCATCGGTCATGCGTTTGAGCAGTTCAATGTCATATCCGATTTTTGTACCGTCTCGATCCATGGATGTGAGCAGAATTTCACCAGCGCCTTTTGATTCAACAAGTTTGGCAAACTCGATAGCATCACGGCCGGAAGATTTTTTTCCACCATGTGTGAAGACACCCCAGCTATCACCCTGACGTCTGGCATCAATAGCCACAACTACGGCTTGTGCGCCAACTTTAAGAGAGCAGGCTTTTACAAGGTCTGGATCTGCAACAGCGGCGGAATTTACTCCGCATTTATCAGCTCCAGCAGCCAGTAGCGTGACCATATCTTCTGGTGATCTTACACCACCGCCAACGGTAACAGGCATGAAACATTGATCCGCAGTTCGTTCGATCACATCGAGCATAGAACCACGCCCTTCATTTGTGGCAGATATGTCTAAAAAGCAGAGCTCGTCTGCGCCTTGTTCATCATAGGCTTTGGCAAGCGCGACCGGATCACCAGCATCGCGCAGGTCAACAAAATTAACACCTTTTACAGTGCGGCCATCTTTTACGTCGAGACAGGGGATAATGCGGTTTTTTAACATGCTGAATGCATACGCTTGAGGACGGTTTGGAGCAAGTAGGAAAACAAAAATGCACTCTATATTGGAAAGAGCGCATTTTATTTCTTACTTGCGAAAACTGGTTAGTTTGCTGGATTATGCTTTGCTATAAATGTATCAAGTGCTTTGAGCGTATCTAGCCGGGTTTCGCTGGTAGATAACCAATGATCTCCACCCTTTACTTTAATAAAGTCTACGTCTTTGCCTGATTGCTTCAAAGCACTCTCCATCACTGCACTTTGCTTGATATTGACGATAGTGTCGTCGTTTCCGTGGATTAGCAGGACTGGAGCTTGAAATTTATCGGCATGATTTGCTGGAGAAATATCTATTAGTTTCTGTTTTTCGGTTTTCTTGTCGCCGATGACGCGTTTCCAGTATTCTACGACCCAGCTGTTGTCACCATTTTCTTCGTTTACACTGTCTAACATACGAGGCAAATCAGAAACTGGTGCAATTGCAGCAACACATTTATAGAGTTCAGGCGTAAAGGCACCGCCAGCAAGGGCAGAATACCCACCATAACTTGCGCCTATAATACAAACCCGTTCTGGGTCGACAAAGTTCATTGAGGTTAGCGCTTTTAAACCATCAGTGACATCATCTTGCATGAGGCCAGCCCATTCACCACGCCCTTGAAGTTTGAAATTGGTTCCAAAACCAGTGGAGCCACGGAAATTAGGTTGTAAAACAAGATAACCTCTGCTGGCAAAATATTGCGCCAACCAATGAAAATCCAATTGAACATAAGATTCTGGACCGCCATGAGGCAAAATGATCGCTGGAAGGTTTGTTGGGTCTTTCACACCAGGTGGCCAAGTTAGTAGAGCTGGAATTCTAGTTCCATCTCTGGCTGGATACTCAATAGTCTGAACATCTGCTATCCACTCCGGTGCTATATCTCTAGATTGTCCTATGCGCTTGAGGTCTTTTGTTTTCACATCATAAAGGAAATAGTTACCGGGCTCAGTTCCGCCAGATATCTTTAAAATGAATTTGCTCCAGTCAGATGACCACGACATTATGTTAATTGCGAAAGTGGGATAAGTATCAAGAAGTGTTTGGATACTGGCATCTAACTCTTTGTCAAAAAAAGAATAACTGGGCCTCATACCAGAATACTTAACTCCATGAACGATCCTGTTTTCATCTATGATAACATAGTCAATATCAGTATTTTCTTTGGCAAGTATGGGACCACTTAATTCCCCATCCCAATTCAATTCAAAGAGGCCTTCTCCATCATCGATCTGGTCTAAGACAATAAGGCTTGAATGATCTGATTTAACACCTTGAAGTACGAAGGGGATGAGAGGGGAGTTTTCCTTTTTATAGACGTTTTCCCATTTTCCGTTGCGTTTTGTAGAAATTTCAAAGGTGTTGGAACTGTCGTCGTGATCTTCTCTCGCGAAAATCACACCCGTTTCTGATACGAACCAGTCGTTCGTGGAATATCGACCTCTTTCAAAAATCTGAGCCAATCCAGTTTTAGGATCGACTGAGAAAAGGTTGTATCGAGGATTACCCTTATTCCGAGCGCCCACATAGGCTGGCATTAAAACACGACCTTCTTTTGTCAGATTGCCAATGATTCGACCGACACCAGATTGAGCAGGGTAAAGACTGTCTTCGCTTCGAAGTAATTGGGTAATTTTGGATTTGGATAAATCCATTGCAAAAGACGCGGAATATTCCAGTTTTCCTCTAAACCCGAATATCTTAGTCGTTTCTGAAGCTGACAGCACAACGAAATCAGAGTTTATAAAATCAATTGATCGCGTTTTTATATCAGTTGTGTTCGCACCGTTTATTTCACCACTTTTCAAATCGTTGACGATAAATAATTCTTCACCATCTTGTTGACGAAGCATACCTATTTTTGAACCGTCAGGAGATATAGCTACAGATCTGATTTGACCCAATTCACCATATGCTTCTATAGGCGGCATGGGTGTTTGCGCGATTGCTGTTGAGTAGGTTGTCAATGCGAGAATAAATAACGAATACAGTAATTTCATGTCCCCAGTCCCCATTGGGATTAAATAATACACTTAGGAATTGCAGAATTGAATCTCTGTGTAAAGATTCTGACGGAATAAAAAGCAGCCATTAAATTTGAAGACCAAATAGGTTTTTAACGCTTTTATAAAAAATTGAATTCCGGTCATTCAGGGAGGGGGATAAATTCGTCTTCATCGCCAGGCACGATTGGAAATCGCTTGTTTTTCCAGTCCTCTTTTGCTTGTTCTAGACGGTCTTTTCGGCTTGACGCAAAATTCCAGAACAAATGACGTTTACCAAGAGGTTCACCGCCAATTAGCGCGATACGTGCGTCTGTGGCGCTAGTGATTTTTGTGTCAGGCTTATCTTCTAAAATAGCCATGTCATATTGCTGGATATCGGTGTCGCCAATTTTAATGTCCCCTGTCACCGCGTAAAGAGCGCGTTCCGGTGAGGATGGAAGAATGAGGGATTGGCCGGCTTTTAAATTCGCCTCGATATAAAGGGTCTCTGTAAAGGTTTTGACAGGAGAGGTCATGCCATAAGCACTCCCCATCAAGACACGTATGGGTACACCATCAATGGTTAGTGCTGGGATATTTGCATCAGGATAGTGATAGAAGGCGGGGGCAGTTTCTTCATCAGTTTCAGGCAGGGCATGCCAAAGTTGCAGGCCATGTAGGTTGCGGTGAATGGCTTCGCGCTCGGGACGTTCGCGTTCGGAATGGACAATTCCTGAGCCAGCTACCATGAGATTGATATCACCAGGCCTAATAGCTTGTAGTGAGCCTAAACTGTCGCGGTGTAGGATTTCGCCTTCAAACAAGTAAGTGACTGTCGCGAGGTTTATGTGGGGATGTGGGCGAACATTGACACCGTGCCCGGGAGGGAAGGTTGCAGGCCCCATATGGTCGAAGAATATCCAAGGGCCGACACTGCGCTGTTTTATAACGGGAATTGCACGCCGGACGCTAAAGCCGCCAAGATCTTTGGTTTTGGGTGTGATAACCAGCTTAACGGCGGTGCAAGTTTTTTGGTCATTGCAATCGTCTACGGATAGGTCTTTTTCAAGGCTCATAGCGCTAATCTTTCAACCAATTTCAGTGTCGAATATAGCGCAATTTATCCAAGGAATGAAGAGACGCTATCTTGCAATTTCAATGGCTTCTTTTGGATTGATATCACCATCATATAAAGCTCTACCGAGTATTGTTCCGTATACGGAGTTTATGCCATTCCGTGTACTGAGTAGCTTGATATCATTGATATTTTTTACACCACCAGAGGCGATGATCGGTATACTGACGGCATCTGCGAGATGACCTGTAAACTCTACGTTTACGCCTGTTTTCATGCCGTCTCGGCCGATATCTGTGGCGATGATGGCGCAGACGCCTGAATCTTCAAATTTCCTTGCAAGATCAACGGCTTTCATATCGGTTGTTTCCGCCCAACCTTCAACGGCGACCATGCCGTTAATGGCATCAATGCCGACTGCAACTTGATTTGGGAATGCTTTTGCAGCTGTTTTTACAAATTCTGGATCGCGTACCGCAGCTGTACCGAGGATAACTCTTGAGATACCCGCTTTGAGCCAGTTTTCAATGCCAGCGATATCACGGATGCCACCACCAAGCTGAACTGGAGCTTTGGTTGCGGATAGGATTGCTTTGACAGCGTCTTCATTGGTGGAGCGACCATCAAAAGCACCATTTAAATCAACAACATGCAGATTTCTAAAACCCATAGCTTCAAATTTTGCAGCTTGGTCGGCTGGATCATCATTGAACTTGGTCGATTGCTCCATGTCACCTTTAATCAGCCGTACACATGCACCGTCTTTAAGGTCGATTGCTGGGAAAAGTTCCATTGATCTATGGTTTCCATTTTAGAAAGTTGGAGAGAAGTTTCTGTCCGATTTTTTGGCTTTTTTCGGGGTGAAACTGCGTTCCAAATATATTGTCTTTAACAATTGCTGCTGTGAAATTGCCACCATAGTCACTACTTGCTGCTATATGCGTGTCGACTTTGGGTGTGAAAACATATGAGTGCGTGAAGTAAAGGTGAGGGGTTTCTCCTAAACCTTTGAGCAATTCATGGTCGGTTATTGTGATTTCATTCCAGCCCATGTGGGGGATTGGTAGTTTTGGATTGTCTGGTTTGATTTTATCAACAATACCCGGGATGAAATCCAGTCCCTTTGTTTCACCATCTTCAAGACCGGTTGTGGCAAGAAGTTGCATCCCAACGCAAATTCCCATGAAAGGGGTCGACCCTTTTAAGACGGTCTCTGTGAGCACTTCAACTATGCCAGATCTGGATAGGAGTTCATTTTTGCAGTCTGCGAAATGACCAACACCAGGAAGAAATATACAGTCTGACTTTTTGATAAGATCAGGGTCTGACGTAATTTCGATTTTTAGGTCCAATTCGGCAAGTTTGGCGGCTTCAGCCAGAGCGCGCGACGCTGACCGGATATTGCCTGAGCCATAATCAATAAGTGCAAGAGTTTTCATGAGGGGCGTTCTAGCGTGACAGTTATAGATCTGTCACGCTTAATAATCGGATATTTGCTATAAGCTACCTTTAGTAGAGGCAGCTTGGCCGGCTAAACGTGAATCTTGCTCGCTCGCCATACGAACAGAACGTGCCAAAGCTTTAAAACATGCTTCGGCGATGTGGTGTGTGTTCACACCATATAGGCATTCAATGTGCAAACATGCGCCTGAACTCATCGCAAAAGCGTGGAAGAATTCCTTGAATAATTCAGTATCGACTTCACCCACTTTGTCGCGGGTAAATTCAACGCGCCAGACAAGGTAGGGACGGTTGCATAGATCGATGCTTGCGCGTGCGAGTGTTTCGTCCATGGGTATGTAGGCGTGGCCAAAACGGTTGATACCGGTAAATCCGCCAGTTTCTTTTGTAAGCGCATCTTTGATTGCGCCGCCAAGGACAATTCCGACATCTTCCATTGTGTGGTGCATATCAATGTGAAGGTCGCCAACACATTTAATTTCCAAATCAATTGCAGAATGCTTGGCAAAGCTCTCAAGCATGTGATCGAAAAAGCCAATGCCTGTGGAAAGTTTGGATTTTCCAGTCCCATCCATATCAACTTTTACGTTGATTTGAGTTTCTTTTGTTTTACGCGCTTTTTCGGCACGCCTTAGACTATCCGTCATCCAAAACTCCGGTTATCGTTAATATTCTGATTACAACTAATACCTAGCTTATATGCTAAGTCGTGCAGTATTCTATATATTTGGTGCACATGGTTATAAATCCAAGAAAGTTTAAAAGCATTTTTGGAAACATTTTGATAGTAAGAAGTGATAATGGCGAGAAAAATTGACGCCTCAAAACGCATGAGTTTATCATTTCGCCTGACGATTGTCAGTGTAATTGCATCTGTGTTGGTCGCATCCATTACCTTTGGAATTGAAGTTTTTGTTTTTGGCGAAGACCATTCTATGGATGATTTGCCTTGGTATGCTGGGGCAATGCTTATGTTAGCGATCCTCGTTGGCGCAGGCGTTTACATGGTTATACAGGCGTTTTTAAAGCCACTTAGTGTTTTGGCTGCTAGTTTGCGCGCTGCAAAACCGGGGCAGGGGCAAGATGTCGCCAAAACAGCATTGCCTATTTCATCTGATCTTGCTGCTGCAATAGAAGAAATGACAAGCCGGTATGATGCTGTCATTCGAAAATCTTACAAAATGTCGATATCTGATCCGCTGACAGGTCTGGTAAATCGGGCGCAATTTGTAAAAAAAGTCGAAATGTCCATTTTGTCTGCGGGCGAAAGATCAATATCGGTCATCATAATAGATTTGGACCGATTTACGCGTGTGAATGACAAGTTCGGACCGCAACTCGCTGATGAGTTGCTTGTAATGGTGGGGGCACGGTTAAAAGCATATCTTCGAGAAGCCGACACAGAAATTAGGGGAATGGAGCAATCGCAAGAAGCACCTAGTATTTTAAGTCGATTATCAGCAGATGTTTTTGCGGTATTAATTCCATTCACAACTCAGCATGTCGTTGAAAAAATGGTTGAATTTCTAAGGTTTGAATTAGAAAGACCTTTTACTCTGGATGGTCGAATGGTTGAGTTGACTGCAGCTTATGCAGCGGCCTCCGCTCCCGCTGATGCCCCAAATGCGGGTGAGTTGATGAAGCAAGTCGATATTTCTCTAAAGATGTCTAAGCAGTCTAAATTCAAGGGTCTGCAATTTTATGATTCATCCATGCATGAAACAGCGCAGCGGAATTTAACGCTTGAAGATGATATACGTCATGGCATTGAAAATCATGAATTTATTCCCGTTTTCCAGCCCAAAGTGGAATTAGAAACTGGAGTGGTTATTGGCGCTGAAGCATTGGCGCGGTGGCGGCGGCCAGATGGGGCGGTTGTGTCTCCAGGAGTGTTTGTTCCTAAAGCTGAGGAAATGGGATTAATACCTCAAATGGGCGCAAGTATCCTCAGAGATGCCTGTGTTCAAGCTGCTAAATGGGATTTTAATGGTCACAAACCGCGCTTGGCTGTTAATGTCTCTCCGCTGCAATTTGAAGACCCAAATTTCTTTTCCATCGTGGAAGAAATTCTAGAGGAATCGGGTTTAGCACCTGAATTGCTTGAACTAGAATTGACTGAAACTGCGGCTGTGGATAACCCAGAACGTGTCGCGAAAATTATGCGTCCTTTAAGGGCGAAAGGTGTGCGATTTGCCATTGATGATTTTGGAACAGGCCACTCCAACTTTACAACAGTAACTCGCTTGCCTTTTGATGTGTTTAAAATCGACCAGCAATTTGTGCGTGCTCATGGAAGTGATCCGCATGCGCCAGCCATTATTGAGATGATATTGGCAATGGCAGAAGCATTAGGACAGGAAACTGTTGCGGAGGGTGTTGAAACTCAAGAGCATTATGAATTCCTACGCCGTCGCGCATGTACAATTGGCCAAGGCTATTTCTTTTCACCTCCATTGCCTGCGCATGAGTTTGAAGAATTTGTGCGTCATTGGCGTGCGCCATCACTGACAAAGAAAATGGCTTAGTATTCAGTGTGTAAGCACGAAAATATTTGTAAAATTTGCGAAAACTCCTTGATCCTGCCTGATTCAACGTTCACCTATATGTTCAAAGTAGGACTTTAGGAGAATTTAATGACACAAGCATCATCCCCACAGAGCTGGCACAGCACAACGATTTTAGCCGTGCGCAAGCCGGGCAGGGTTGTGATTATTGGTGATGGTCAAGTCTCTATGGGCGATACCGTCATGAAAGGGAATGCTCGCAAAGTTCGACGCTTAGGTGAGGGCGGTAATATCATTGCTGGTTTTGCTGGGGCGACAGCTGATGCTTTTACGTTGTTTGAACGCTTGGAGCTGAAACTTGAACGTTTTCCCGGCCAATTACAGCGGGCAGCCGTTGAGCTGGCCAAAGACTGGCGCACAGATAAGTATCTACAAAAACTAGAAGCGCTTTTGATTGTGGCTGATAAGCACACAACGCTTGTGCTTACGGGTATGGGTGATGTGCTGGAACCAGAATATGATGTCGTTGCGATTGGTTCTGGTGGAAATTACGCGCTATCTGCTGCACGCGCTATTTTTGATTATGAAGAAGATGCTGAAGTGTTGGGCCGCAAAGCAATGGAAGTTGCAGCGGAAATTTGTGTTTACACCAATAACAATTTCGTTGTGGAGAGTTTGGATGTCTGAACGTGACGCCCTTGAGCAAGCGATAAAGGATGGAGTTCTCAGCGCTGAACAGGGCGAAAAACTTCAAGGTTATCTTGCAAAGGGCGGCGATCCATATGGTCCCGAAGATGCTGAAAACTTAAGCTTTTTGGCATCCTTCAACGATATTTTTCTGACGTTTGGAATCATGATCCTGATGTCAGGTGCGACCTTGTTTTTAGGGTGGTTTTTAAAGACTATTATTCCGTGGAGTCTGCTGGGGCCAGTATTAGCGCTGATTATGGCGTCTTTTGCATGGGTGATGGCAGAGTATTTTTGTGCGCGACGGCGGTTGCTATTGCCCTCTATGGGGTTGGCGTTGGTTTTCTACTTTATGGTAGGTAGTGGCGTTGGTGCTTTGTTAGCAAAAGTGCTAATTGATAATGCGGGTGATATCGCATTGCAGGCGGCGCAGGGCGGAGCGCAGCAAGGTGATTTACCGGGGATATTCTTTAAAAAAGCTTTTGATTCTAGCTATTTATCAATTATTGCAGGTGCAGGTGCGGCGCTAGTATTCTATTTGCGGTTCAAACTTCCATTTTCGCTTTTCCTGATCGCAGTTTCAGGTGCTTTGCTGTTTTACACATACACATTTCAGAGCAATGGATTTAATCTTTCAGCCATTGGTGCGGGTGCTGTTTTTTTTGTGGGGTTGGTGACATTAGCATTTGCAATGTTTTTTGATGCACGAGATCCGGCGCGGCGGACAATACAATCTGACAATGCTTTTTGGCTGCATTTAGCAGCAGCACCGCAAATTATGTTGGGTATGCGCTTCATAATTATTGGGGATTCAGTGGCGTCTCAGAGTGGATCTTCTGTGATGATGCTGTTGGCTTTGTTAGGGGTTGGTGTGCTTTCGCTTGCGTTAAACCGGCGGGCCTTGATTTTTTCAGGTTTGATCACATTTACACTCGTCGTGTTCTCGCTTGTTGGTGATTCTGGATTGTCAGGCGTAGAGGTCGTGGCGCTACCGTTACTGATTGTTGGAGGTAGCGTTGTTCTATTGGGTGCTGGTTGGAAAACAGCGCGCAATATGGTTTTGAAGATTTTTCCAGAAGACGGAATATGGGGACGTCTATTTCCCCCTGAACATGTGCTTAGCGGCAAAGACAAATAAATAAGGCCTAAGATGACTGAATTTTCTCCTCGCGAAATCGTATCCGAACTCGATCGCTTCATCGTGGGTCAAGCAGATGCAAAACGCGCTGTTGCGCTTGCTTTGCGCAATCGCTGGCGCCGTAAGCAATTGAGTGATGATCTTCGTGAAGAAGTGACACCAAAGAATATCTTGATGATTGGACCGACAGGTGTCGGTAAAACCGAGATATCACGCCGCTTGGCAAAACTTGCGCAAGCTCCCTTTATCAAGGTGGAAGCGACAAAATTTACAGAAGTGGGTTATGTCGGTCGCGATGTCGAACAAATCATTCGTGATTTGGTTGAAGCCTCTATTGCGATGGTCAAAGAAGAAAAAAGCAAAGATGTGCGTGCACGCGCTGAAAGCGCTGCGGAAAGTCGTGTATTGGATGCGCTTGTTGGGCCTGATGCAAAAGAGAGCACACGCGAGTCATTTCAGACTAAATTGCGCTCTGGTGCTTTGGACGACAAAGAAATCGAAATTGATCTGTCTGACAATGGCTCCCCAATGCAATCTATGGATATTCCCGGACAGCCGGGTGCAAGCATGGGCATGTTAAATCTGGGTGACTTGCTGGGCAAAGGTTTTGGTGGCCGTACTAAAACAGTAAAAATGACCGTTAAAGATGCATATCGTCCGCTAATTGATGATGAGTCTGATAAGCTGGTCGATCAAGAATCTGTTGTGCGGGATGCTATTAAGCTGGTTGAAGAAGAGGGGATTGTTTTCCTCGATGAGATCGACAAAGTTGCTACGCGCCAAGAAGCTGGCGGCGCGGGTGTATCTCGTGAAGGTGTGCAGCGTGATCTATTGCCATTGATTGAGGGAACAACTGTTTCCACAAAACACGGGGCAGTGAAAACCGACTATATCTTGTTTATTGCGTCGGGTGCGTTTCACGTTTCTAAGCCGTCTGATCTGCTGCCAGAGTTGCAAGGGCGTTTGCCTATCCGTGTTGAATTGCAGGGTCTTACACACGAAGACTTTAAACGTATTCTGACCGAACCTGAAGCAAGTTTGATCAAGCAATATATTGCGTTGATCGGTGCTGAGGGGATGACGATTGAATTTGATGAAAGTTCAATTGATGCGATTGCTGAGATTGCCGTTCAGGTGAATGACACTGTTGAAAATATCGGTGCGCGTCGTTTGCATACTGTGTTGGAGCGTTTGCTTGAAGAAATCTCTTTCACAGCTCCTGACCGCAGTGGTGAGAGCTTTGTCATAACAGATGAGTATGTGCGTGAGAAAGTTGGCGGTTATGCCGGTAATGCCGATCTGTCGAAGTATATTTTATAAGGTTTGAAAGATGCCAACCGAAGTGTTTGAATTTAAAGCAAGTCGGTTGGGGTCATTTTTGATTGCAATAGGGTCCGTTGTGTTTATCGCAGCGGGCTTTATTTTATGGTATCAGCCGGATGCACCTTTTGAGCTAAGAGCTATAATGGGTTTGCTTGGCTTAGGGGCCGTCATCGTTTTTTGTGTTGTGCTGTACCGTTTGATTGTAAATCCGGTGATGGTGCGGGTATCGGCTGACGGGATTTTCATAAAAAACTATGATGCGACCATTCCGTGGGAAGCGCTGGAGACTGTCAGGCTGATTAATTTAGATCATGCTGGAGATTTGATAGAATTTATTCCTAGCCAACCTATGCATAGTGTTTACATTGCAGGTAAGTTTGCCCTCGGCAAAACAGCGAATAATTTAGCAAAATTGCCTGATTATTGTTATAGCATGACGGGCATTCGGGGCAGCAATCAGGATTTAATGAGAGCTATGAGTTATTACATCCGGACAGGGTAAATGGTCATGTTTTAACTAGCGAGTATCATTTCTAGAGCTCGGCGAGCTGATCTCAGGAATGAGGTGTTATGCGCTGCTTTGTCGAGAGATTTTAGTTTGTCCTGATCTAGCCACGTATTTCCTACCATGACAGCATTTGGAAATTCTAACGCACTGATATTTTCAAGTGGATTAGATGATAACAAAACGAGATTGGATTTTTTCCCAATTTCAATTGTACCTGTATCAGAAAATTCTAGGACATTAGCCGCATTTCGTGTGGCCGTTGTTAGTGCTTGATAGGGTGTGAGACCTGCTTCGACATAAAGTTCTAGTTCTCGGGTGAGGGCAGATCCGGGAACATTTACAAATATGCCTGCATCTGTTCCTGCCACTATGGTTACCCCTTCATCGTATAGAAATTTTGCTGCTATTAAATAAAAGTCTGCACGTATCTGTTCATGCTTTAAGGGAGCGTGATGGCTCCAGAATTCAATCGTGTTTTTATCTATATAAGTGAGAAATGGGTTGACTGTTTTAACTTCAGGACGGTTGGCGTAATTTCCTTTGGACTCCGCTACTCGCACAAGATTTTCATGCGCGATTAGAGTGGGCGTGACGGCGACATTGGCTTTTGCCATATCTTTCGCAAGTTGTACCATTCCGGCTTTATCGAGATTGTCTCTCATTCCATGCCAGACTATGGATTCGACATGTTCTATAGTTTGAAAATTGTCATCTAGAATATCTTTAAAAGGAATGTTGAATTGTTTGTCATGAGGCATATCATGAGTACGAATTCCTTCAGGCGTGTGCCCTACAATTTTAAGGTCAAGACGTTTAGCTTCATCCGAAATTGCCTGATAGGCTGGGCGAGTCAGATTGGAATAGACTTTTAGAGTTCGATAACCTTTTTTGTGTTGCTTCTGAACCTCTGTGCGGGCTTCTTCGGCTGTCGTAATAAGTATATGGTTTGCTTGTTGATTGGGACCAGGGCTGTTGAGAATTGGGCCTGTGGTTGTGAAATCTGGACCGAGTAATTTTTGATTTTGTATTTTTCTTTGCAATGGAAGATGAAAAGGCATCCCCGACATGTTGCGGATGCCGGTCACGCCATGGGCTAGGTAACCCGCTAATTCCGCTTCATCCCATACATGAACATGAGCGTCGATTAAGCCTGGGAGGAGATATTTATCAGTTCCATCGATGATATGTGTTGATGCATAGGTTTGAATATCGGCGGTAGTTGAGATTTCTGAAATTATACCGTTTTGGACAAATATAGACATGCCAGATTGAAGTTCAGGCGTATCCCGTTTCATTGAGATCAGGTTGACGTTTTTAATCAATACATTGTCATAAGATGGTTCTTTGTATTTTAATGCAGACGGATAGCCCGTTGTAGCAATCACAATTGCGATTATCATTGTAGTGATTACTGCAAAGGTAATCCTAAAAAGTCTTGATTTTATCATTAGAATGTCTCGGCTTTAGATCAGATTGCAGTTTTGCTATAGAACTAGCCTTCATATTTGTTTATTTCCTAACGCGCCTCAAGGTTAAATTTAGCCTGCCGCCATTTTTAAGTAGGGTCGAGCTGCCGCCATAAATGCGGTCTATTCCATGATAAGCTAAACGCGCTTGCCCGCCTAGAATGATCACATCGCCTGAGTTTAGTTTGAACGATTTGGTTGGGCCGCGCCGGTTTAGGCCGCCAAGGCGGAAGCGGGCGCTATCTCCCAATGATATGGAAACAACGGGGGCATTTATGTCTTCTTCGTCTCCATCACAATGCAAGCCCATTTTCGCATTTTCATCATAATAGTTCACAAGACAGGCTTGAGGTGGTTTAGGGTATTGCGAAACGCTCTCCCATATGCTCATTAAGGCGCGCGGAATGCTGGGCCACGGTTTTTTTGTTTCAGGGTGTTGTTTATCATAGCGGTATCCTGTCGCATCAGAAATCCAGCCAAGTTCTCCAAAATTAGTCATTTTAACGGTGAAAGGTTTATTGCTTCTGGGCATTCTGGGAGTATAAAAATGGTTATTTTTCATATGGTTACGGATAGTTTCAACCAGATTTTCTTGGGCTTGCCGGTCAAGGTAATTTGGTAGGAATTGAAACCCGTCCAACATGTGTCCAATAACCTTTAGTAATAAACTTCATCACGAAAATGTGAGTTTGCCTATTGAGCCTGAAAAATTGAACCCCATATGGGCTTACGAGCCTGGCTTTTTTAATATAAGTGAGCCGAGTTTAGTTTTTTAGGGGACCGCCTGAACCGGGCGCCGCAAGTTTTGGGCCCATGTCGGGCAAGGGCGGCCGCCAATATCTAAGAATGAGAGAGACAGAAATATGGGAAAAATTATCGGGATTGACCTCGGTACAACTAACTCTTGTGTAGCCGTTATGGACGGATCAACTGCCAAGGTTATCGAAAATGCCGAAGGTGCACGCACAACGCCATCTGTTGTTGCATTCCGTGAAGACGGTGAACGCATGATTGGTTTGCCAGCTGTACGCCAGGCTGTGATGAACTCAGAGCAGACATTCTACGCAATTAAGCGTTTGATTGGTCGCCAGTTCTCAGACCCGACAGTGGCAAAAGACCAAGAGATGTCACCTTTTAAGATCGTTAAAGGTCCAAATGGTGATGCTTGGGTGAAAGGCCGCGACAAAGATTACGCGCCACAAGAGATTTCAGCTTTCATTCTACAAAAGATGAAAGAAACAGCAGAAGACTTCCTCGGTGAAACTGTCACTGAAGCAGTTATCACTGTTCCTGCTTACTTTAACGATGCTCAGCGTCAGGCCACGAAAGATGCTGGCCGCATTGCTGGACTAGATGTTAAACGTATTATCAACGAGCCGACTGCGGCTGCACTTGCTTACGGACTTGAAAAGTCTGAAGGTAAAACAATTGCTGTTTACGACCTTGGTGGTGGTACATTCGATGTGTCCATTCTTGAGATCGGTGATGGTGTTTTTGAAGTGTTGTCTACAAATGGTGACACATTCCTTGGTGGTGAAGACTTTGACCTTCGCATCGTGGATTACCTTGCAGACGAGTTCAAAAAAGACAAAGGCATTGACCTTAAGAAAGACAAGCAAGCGCTACAGCGTTTGAAAGAAGAAGCTGAAAAAGCGAAAAAAGAGCTTTCTTCTTCTGCGTCTTACGAAGTGAACCTACCGTTTATTTCTATGAGTGCTGCTGGTCCTGAGCACCTTAACTTGAAGCTTACACGTGCAAAATACGAAAGCATGGTTGCTGACCTTGTGAAACGCACAATCGAGCCATGTAAACGCGCTTTGGCGGATGCAGGTAAATCTGCAGCAGACATTGATGATGTTGTGCTTGTGGGTGGTATGACACGTATGCCGAAGGTTCAGGAAGAAGTGAAACAATTCTTCGGTAAAGAGCCACACAAGGGTGTGAACCCTGATGAGGTTGTGGCGATTGGTGCTGCAATTCAGGCTGGTGTGCTTCAAGGTGACGTGAAAGACGTTGTTCTTCTTGATGTAACACCGCTTTCATTGGGTATTGAAACATTGGGTGGTGTGTTCACACGTCTTATCGACCGCAACACAACAATCCCAACAAAGAAGTCTCAAACTTTCTCAACAGCTGATGATAACCAAGCTGCTGTGACGATCCGCGTTCTCCAAGGTGAGCGTGAGATGGCTGCAGATAACAAAGTGCTTGGTAACTTCAATCTTGAAGGTATCCCACCAGCACCGCGCGGTATGCCACAAATTGAAGTGACTTTCGACATCGACGCAAACGGTATCGTGTCTGTGTCTGCAAAAGACAAAGCAACAGGCAAAGAGCAACAAATCACTATTCAGGCTTCTGGTGGTCTTTCAGACGACGAGATCCAGAACATGGTGAAAGATGCTGAAGCCAATGCTGATGCAGATAAAGCCAAACGTGAAGCTGTTGAAGCGAAAAACAATGGTGAGTCACTTGTTGACGGCACAAACAAACAGCTTGAAGAGCACGGCGACAAGATTCCTGCGGAAATCAAAGCAGAAATCGAAGCAGCACGTGATGCTCTATCAGCAGCTTTGGAAACAGACGATACAGCAGACATCACTGCCAAAACACAGGCATTGACTGAAGCGGCTATGAAAATGGGTGAAGCCATTTACGCAGCAGCTCAAGAAGGTGAAGCCCATGCAGACGCTGCAAAAGATGCAGCTAAGGATGCGGCTGAAGATGATGATGATGTTGTTGACGCTGACTTTGAAGAAGTTGATGGCGACACAAAAAGCTAGATCGGTCGCTTAGGCTTAGGTCTCTATGAAATGATGAAGGCTGCGGTGTTTTTGCATTCGCAGCCTTTATCGCTCGTAGAATTGACCGATTATTAGTCATTTTCACAAGGAGTACGTTTTAATACGGACCCTTGTCTTAAATGGTTAGCAACCCAACATAAGACATGAGTTTAGTTCGGTTGTATGACTGAATGCATGTTTACTGCTGTACGAGAAAAGAACGACGCATGAGCGATACTTGTTATTATGAACTTCTAGGCGTTTCTAAAGACGTTGACGAGAAAGCACTTAAATCTGCCTTCCGTAAGAAGGCGATGCAGTATCATCCCGACCGCAACCCTGATGATGCATCCGCTGAAGCGATGTTTAAAGAAGTGTCATCAGCGTATGAATGCCTTTCTGATCCTCAGAAACGCGCCGCGTATAATCAATATGGTCGTGCTGGATATGAGCAGGGCGGTATGGGTTCAGCTGGCGGCGGTGGCGGATTTGGTGGCCAACGTCCTGAGGATGTGTTTGGCGATATATTCGCGGACTTTTTTGGTGGTCGTCAAAGCGGCGGTGGTCGCGGCGGTGCGACACGCGGATCTGATCTGCGTTATGATTATTCAATTACGTTGGAAGAAGCATTTTCAGGTAAGCAGGCTGAAATAGAAATTCCAACAACAGAGACATGTGATCCATGTCATGGGACTGGTGCTGCTAAAGGATATTCTCCTGAAACATGTGGGACATGTGGAGGAGCAGGGCGTGTGAGAGCACAGCAGGGCTTTTTCACGATGGAGCGCACATGTGGTGCCTGTCAGGGGCGTGGGACTGTCATTAAAAAGCCATGTGGTAAATGTGGCGGTCGCGGCAACGTTCATGCAAAACGCAAGCTGGATATCAATATTCCTGCAGGTATCGAAGATGGACAACGTATCCGATTGCAAGGTGAAGGCGAAGCCGGAACCATGGGCGGGCCTAAAGGTGATCTTTATATTTTTGTGTCGATTGAAGAGCATGAATTATTTGAACGCGATGGTCCAAACCTGTATGCGCGAGCACCTGTGCCTTTCTGTAAAGCCGCTTTAGGTGGCGATATTGAAATGCCAACCATTAGTGGTGGGCGGGCGCGTGTTTCTATTCCTGAAGGTGCGCAAACAGGAAAGCGTATGCGTTTAAAGGGTAAAGGGATGCCATCTTTGCGTTCAGCAGTGGCGGGCGACCTTTATGTGGAATTGTTTGTTGAAACGCCGCGCAATCTGTCGGCTAAACAAAAAGAACTTTTGCGGGAATTCTCTGAATCTTGTGATGAAGATACAAATCCTGAGCATCGCGGATTTATCAGCCGTGTAAAAAGCTTCTTTGACGCATCTGCTGACGCTGAGTAGTTTACTTAGAATATCGGTAGAATAGGGATGAAATGCCATGACTCTTAAAATCGCCATTGCTGGTGTTGCTGGTCGTATGGGGCAGTCGCTCGTTCGTGCATGCTCAACCCTAACTGATTGCGAGATTGTCGGCGGGACGGAACGCCCCGGATCGGGCGCGCTGGACCAAGATATTGGCGTATTGGCTGGACTGCCACCTAGCGATATTAAAGTTTCACTATCGCCGGCAGAAGCAGCACGTCATGCTGACATTTGGATTGATTTTACTGCGCCTGTTCCAACACTGGCATCCATGACAGCTCTCGATACCACGGGTGTGAAAGCTGTTATTATTGGAACTACTGGTTTTAATGAAGCTGAGGATGAGGCACTTCAAGAATTTTCCAAGCGATTTTCGATCGTTAAAGCAGGGAATTTTTCATTGGGCGTGGCAATGCTCTCAGCATTGGTTGAGCAGGCCGCAGCGCGTTTGGGAGATGATTGGGATATTGAAGTGTTGGAGACACATCATCGCCGAAAAGTGGATGCGCCTTCTGGTACAGCTTTGATGCTAGGTGAAGCTGCGGCAAAGGGACGTAATGCACCGCTAGATGATTTGAAGACGCCGCCCTATGATGGAATAACAGGCGAACGCGAGGCTGGAAAAATTGGATTTTCCGTGCGTCGAGCCGGCGGTGTTATTGGTGATCATGAAGTAATGTTTGGTTCTGATGAGGAGCTTATTTCTTTGCGTCACACAGCATTAGATCGAAATGTTTTTGCGAAAGGTGCAATTCGTGCTGGGCAGTGGGCGATCCAGCAGCCGGTAGGTTTTTATACCATTCGCGACGTGCTGGACCTTTAAAACGGATATTTAAAAATCAACCAATTCGGTTGGAACTTCAACATCACACACATCCACAACTTGAGGCGGTGTGTTGAAGAAAAACGGGTCTGAACGCACTCGCTTTGAATTGATACTATTCATAAAGCCTGCTGTTTCAGTTCGCATGACTTCATAATTTGGTTGCTGATTTTCTGGCAATTCAGAAGCCAGTGTAACCGAGATCATTTCGTCACCTTTATTGGGTGATTGAATGACACCGCCTGCAATATTTTTATCGCCGCGCTGAAGTTTTTGGACGTATTGCATTCCAGAGATAACACGGCCAAAGACTGTCATATTGCGATCTAAATAGCGCTGTGCATCCAAGGTGATGTAAAAGTCAGTCCCGCCTGTATTTGGGTCTGAATCTCGCGCCATTGCCAGCATTCCCGGACAATGTAGCAACCATTTTTTTTCTGCATCAAAGCCGACAGGAAAACCATTTAGAAATCCGACTTTTTCTGCGAATAAATCGTCATTGTCTAATAGCTGAATTTGGTCTGCTTCTAGAAGCGGCTGCTCGTGTTCAATTTCAAGCGGCGGCCATTTCTTATCTTCTGCATCGATACCGCCTTGAGCCACAAAACCGTCAATAACGCGGTAGAATTCTTTGCCATTATATGCCCGCGCTTTTACCATGTCTTGAAAACGAGCAACATGACCGGGTGCAAATTCGGGATTGAGTTCTATAAGAATATTACCATATTTGGTGGTGATCACCACAATGTTTTCTGGTTCGATTTTGCGCCAGTTTTCGCCCTTCATTCCAGATTCCAAACTCAACGGGGTTGGTGTTGGCTTTGGAATTATCTTTGCCTGATTATCTGTATCCTGAGCACAGGCGGAGAGGCTTATGCAAAAGCTGCTTATCAATAATAAGTGTTTTATCAATTTACCATTCCCCGATATTTTCAGCACTTGCCCAAGGTTCTGCTGACGCAAGTGACTCGCCCTTTTGAAGGAGTTCAACGGAGATATTGTCTGGTGATCTTACAAAAGCCATATGCCCATCACGGGGCGGGCGGTTTATGGTAACGCCCATATCGGATAATTTTTTGCAGACCGCATAAATATCATCGACTTCATAAGCGAGGTGACCAAAATTACGGCCACCAGTATAAGATTGTTTGTCCCAGTTATAGGTGAGTTCCACCGCAGGAATACCCGGTAATAAACCGTTTTCTGGCAAACCACCTGCTGCTTCTATGTCGGCTGGTGTTGCCAGAAATACAAGTGTGAAACGGCCTTTTTCAATATCGCGTCTCTCAACGACAGTCAGACCAAGGCCGTCGCAGAAGAAACGCAGGCTTTCGTCGATATCTTCCACTCGGATCATTGTGTGTAGGAAACGGATACTCATTAATTGTTCATCCCTTTAAGTTGGATTTGAATTTCTTGTTCAAGTGATTTGGGACGGTTGTGGTGGTGTAAACGGGCTGTCACGGCGGCAATGGCGACAATTCCAAACACACAAAGAATTGTTATTCCAAATAACCAAGGGGCAAAGCCTTCGTCCAGATCGGCTATTTGTCCCGATGCGTTCCAGATACTATTCCATATCCAACTAGCTACTACGAATAAAGCAGGTAGGCAGATAAGTGATGCGACGGCTCCACCAAAATTTAACAAATGGCCGCGCGGATTGTGAACCCGCTTATAAATTTCGACAAATACGTCTTCACCAAGTTTCTGGATGTCTTTGTCTTCATTGCGCCGCGCATTGAAAATGTCGTGAGCGTCTTTTTCCACTGTCCTGTATTGGAAAAAGATAATTGTGCCCCAGACTAAAAAAACGAGGATGAGAGATATAAACAAGATCACAGCGAATACCGTTAAATGAATGAGAATTAGGAGTTGATATTATATATATCGTTCGGCACGGGCATTTTGTAGTGCATCTTGAAGGGAAGCAACAAAGGAAAGGCGTTCTTCTGGCGTTAAAAATTTGCCAATAGCGTATGAATGTCCCGAACTGCTCAGTCTGATAAATTTGTTTTCATGGCCGTGAGGCGTGAGACCGACGCGTGTAAACGCTGTTGGGAGTGTTGCGCTCGATTTTTTGCCTTGGGGGTTAATGTGAATGACAGTTAGGTCTTCGCTGCTAACCTGAACAAATGTTTTCTGCGACAAGGCTTTGTTATTGGCTCTGAAAACGAGCCATAAAATAAGTAAGTCTATCGCGAGAAAACCCATAATGATAAAAAAGCCATAGGGCAGGAATGCCAGACTGGTGAGAATGCTTAAACCGGTCAAAATCAGGATCAATGTTACAAATCCCCGATCGGATAATGACCTAGATGGCTGTAAAACAGCGTCCATATAGATTTTTGACGGAGTATCTTGCATTTGCCACGCTGATTTTGAATGTTTAACACTTTTTTGTCTTGCCCGAGCGAGCTTGGAGAAACCATATTGCAGCTCGGGTCAACAATCTAGGTATATATCAATGGCAAGTGCTTCAAAGCCGGTAGCGACGAAAAAAAAGAGAGTGTCGAAACCTCGCAGCCGGATAAAGCATGACGATATTCTAGAAATGTTTGTGAAACTGGCAGACGATCGGCCAAACCCTGAAACAGAGTTAGAATACCATTCTCCCTTTACGCTTGTTGTTGCGGTCGCGCTTTCGGCGCAGGCGACAGATGTGGGTGTAAACAAGGCAACGCGTGTTTTATTTGCCCATGCAGACACGCCTGAAAAAATGCTTGAGTTGGGCGAAGAGGGCGTCGCAAAATATATTAAAACGATTGGTCTATGGCGCAATAAAGCGAAAAATGTTGTTGCATTGTCGAAGATGATTATTGATGGTTTTGGCGGTGAGGTGCCTCAAACGCGGGAAGAATTGGTCAAATTACCAGGGGTTGGTCGAAAAACAGCGAATGTTGTTCTCAATGAGGTATTTGGTCAGCCGACCATTGCTGTGGATACGCATATATTTCGTGTGTCCAATCGCACAGGCTTGGCACCGGGAAATAATCCAGATCAGGTTGAAGATTTATTGGAACGAGTTGTGCCAGACACCTTTAAAAAGGGAGCACATCATTGGCTCATCTTACATGGTCGCTATACCTGCGTAGCCCGCAAACCAAAATGCGGGGAATGCGTTATCTATGATTTGTGCAAATTTAAGGAAAAGACAGCCTAAAGCGAGGCTCGTTTGATGAGTGCGGCGGCATACATTTCACTCATTCTCGGTCCTTCCACAGGGTAGAGATATGGCTCGATCATTTCTAATTCCATCAATAGAAGTTTACCTTCTGAGCCACGCAATAGATCAATGCGGGCGTAAAGTGGTGTTTCAAATGGAATGAATGACAAAATGTCTTGAGCCGCTTGAATGTCGCTCTCTTCTGGCTGAATAGGCGTTTCGGTTCCGCCATAACTGCTTTGAATACGATAATCTCCTGACTTTGCCGTTTTAAGCAAAGCGTGGGAATATTCACCATCAATGAAGATATATGAATATTCTCCCTCGGTTTGTATCGCGGGCATAAATGGTTGAATCATAGCTGGACGGTCCAGCAAAATCCCGTCGGGGATTTCGTCACCGCGTTTATACAAGCTTTGACCATGAGCACCGGCACCAATTTGACGTTTTACGATCACACCGCTTGTGTCGTATGTGTCAAACACCGATTGGATGTCCATTTTTGTTGGTTCATTTACCCACAATGTCGGGACAGTTGAAGCGCCTTGTTTGGCAAGGTCTTTTAGATAAGATTTGTTGACATTCCATTTTATTGTTTGGGCCGAATTATAGAGTTTCAAGCCTGATTTTTCGATGTTTTCCAGCTTGTTGAGAAAGTCTTGCTGATAATCCTGATAATTCCATGGGGTTCCAACGACCACGGCGTCGGCATCGGAAAAATCAGATATAGGAGCTTTCCAGTCGATAGCTTGAATCGTGTGTCCGCTTTGGCGAAGTGCGTTCTGAAGCTGGCCAAACTGAAGATCAAACTCAAAAGCATCATTTCTGCGGTTTGGTCGGTCTGGAAGTGTTGTTTCGCAAGCGAGAAATGTAAAATTCAAGGTGTTTTCCTTGTAAGTTGGCAACATTCACCTTGTGGAAGGTTTATGCTCGCATATAACTAGCCAATATCTTTTAACGCTAGAGCGTTTTTTTATTTTGGAGCTTTTCATGACCAACCCCCGCTATGACGTTATTGCATTGGGTAATGCTATTATGGATGTAATTGCGAGCGTGGATGATGCGTTTCTTGAGAGCAATGACATTCCCAAAGCGCGTATGAGTTTGATTGATCAAGAGCGTACAGATTTTCTGTATAATGCATTGCCCGATACAAAGGTTGAAACATCCGGTGGGTCTGCCGGTAATTCGATCGCGTGCTTGCTTAGCCTTGGCGCGAAAGCTGCTTTCATGGGGAAAGTAGCTGACGATGAGATCGGAACGGCATATGTCAGTGACATGGAGCGTATCGGCGCGACATTTTCTGGAAAGCCGTTGACAAGCGGTATATCAACAGCGCGCTGTATGATTGCTGTGACGCCTGATGGTGAGCGTTCTATGAATACGTTCTTGGGTGCATCTACAGAGTTTGAAGCTGATGATGTGGATGAGGATCTAATTAGAGACTCTAAATGGCTTTATCTGGAAGGATATTTGTTTGATAAGCCTGCTGCCAAAACTGCATTTGTACGAGCAGCTGAAGTGGCGAAGGCTGCAAACCGTAAAGTCGCTGTGACAATGTCGGACGTGTTTTGTGTAGAGCGTCACCGTGAAGCATTCCGTCACCTCGTGAAAAATTACGTTGATCTTGTGTTCGCGAATGAAGAAGAGCTTTTGGCCCTTTACGAGACTGATGATTTTGATGCGGCAGTTGATATGCTTAAGACAGAGACGCAATTTGCTGCAATCACACGCTCTGAAAAAGGGTCTGTTGTCATAGATTCAAATACGCGTTTGAATGTGCCGACAAAACCATTGGATAAAGTGGTCGATGCGACAGGCGCAGGGGATGCTTATGCTGGTGGGTTTTTCTTTGGCCTGAGCCAAGGTTTGAACTTGGAAACTTGCGCGCGTTTGGGACATTTGTCTGCGAGTGAAGTTATTTCTCATTACGGTCCACGCCCGGAAACGAATTTGAGAGAACTTGCTATCGCGGAAGGTCTGATTTCGGCATAATCAGAAAATAAATGCTGTTACACAGGAATTGTTGTGTTTGAGATCTTATCAAATCAGTCTTATAGTTAATTGATATGAAATGGGATCAATTATCAGATGACTGGTGCCCCATAGCTAGGGCAACATCGATCGTAGGGGATCGCTGGACCCTTTTGATCGTTCGCGATTGTTTTCTGGGCGTTAGCAAATTTGACGATTTTCAGAAAAATCTTGGTATTACCCGCCATGTATTGGCGCAACGGTTAAAACGGTTGGTGGCTGTAGGTGTGCTGGAAAAGAAAGCTTATCAGAGCCGTCCTGAACGATTTGACTATATGCTGACAGAGCGTGGTAAAGAATTAGGTCATGTGCTTGAAGCCTTGCGACTCTGGGGCAGGGAACACCTCTCTATACGTCGACAAGCCGGTATTGGTGAAACAATCGACGAATAGATGATCATCGACTTAAAAAAAGGGCTAGCCTATTCAAGGCTAGCCCTTTTAAATTGAATCAATTCAAAATTTAGTTTCCAGAACTCACGGCAACCATAGCTGCTCGCAATGTACGGTCACCGATTTTCCAACCAGATTGGAAAGTTTCAGCAACAGTGCCATTTGGTTGATCGGATGGGATTTGCGAGATGGCTTGGTGAAGGTTTGGATCAAAGCTAGCGCCAGGGGCAGCATCAATTGCTACAACACCATTACGTGCGAAAGCTGCGTGCAACTCTTTTTGAGTCATCTCAATTCCAGCCAATAAACTTTGACCTTGCTCAGACAATGCTGCTTTTGCTTCATCTGAAACAGCACCAAGAGCACGTGTCATATTGTCAGAGACAGAAAGTAGGTCGCCGGCGAATTTTTCTACCGCATAGATGCGGGAATCAGCGACTTGCTTTTCTGTGCGTTTGCGCAGGTTTTCCATGTCAGCCATAGTGCGTACAAGCTGATCTTTTAAGGCGTTTGTTTCAGCTTCTAATTCAGCAATCCGTGCTTCTGGTTCGTCTTCAGCAGGTGCAGCATCATTTGCAGCTTCTGTCGTTTGCGCTTCTTCACCAGTGTTTAAAGCTTCTTCAGCTTCGTTTTCGACTTTATTTTCTGGCGCTTGCGTGTCTTCGCTCATCGCTTTTCCTCTATTTTCTCGGCCGGTCCGCCATCTAATAATCGACCCACAACTTGGGCAGTGTAATCCACCATTGGAATGACGCGCGCATAATTTAGGCGCGTTGGACCAATAACACCCAAAGCTCCTACAACTTTACGCTCAGAATTCATATAGGGCGCGACAATAACACTTGAACCTGAAAGGCCAAAAAGTTTGTTTTCTGCACCAATAAACAGCCTTACACCCTCTGCATCGCGGGCACGGTCTAAAACTTCAACCAAGCTTTCTGTTTTATCGAGATAAGAAAAGAGGTCTCGGACTTTATCTACACTTTCGGCTAATTGTTCATCGCCTAGAAGATTTGCTCGTCCTCTAACGATGAGGGATCGCCCACGGTCAGGGTCGTCTCCTGTCCAATGCGCGAGACCAGCTTCAACAAGCGTGCTTGCCATATCGTCGAGTTGGGCGCGTTTTTCGCGAATTTCACTGAGCACATCTGCTTTAACTTCAGAAAGTGTTTTGCCCCGCATACGTGCGTTTAGGTAATTGCTTGCTTCTTGTAGAGCCGACAATGGCATGCCTTTAGGCAGCGTAAGGAGGCGGTTTTCAACGTCTTCATCTGCTGAAACGATAATTGCAAGCGCCTGATTGGGACCTACGGATACAAATTCCACATGTTTGATTGCCGCTGCATTGCTTTTCGGGCTGGCAACGAGACCTGCGCCTCCCACTAAGCCGGATAGCATTTCAGATGCTTCACCGAGAAAATCTTCTGGAAGGCCGCCTTGGGCAGCAGACAATCTTTGTTGTATGCGCCGTTTATCCACAGCTCCAAGTTTCATCTTTTGGACTTCCATAAGGCCATCCACAAAAAGCCTTAGTCCTTGATGAGTGGGAAGGCGTCCAGCCGAAGTGTGGGGACTGTCGAGTAATCCTTGTTCTGCAAGATCTGCCATCACATTGCGAATAGAAGCAGATGATAAGCTTATGCCACGTCTAGAAATTGTTCGGGAACCGACAGGTTCACCAGTTTCTAGATATGCCTCCACAATCTCACGAAAAATCGTACGTGAGCGAGCATCCATTTTGGATAGCTGAGATTGGTTTTCTGGTGGTTCTATAATCATATCAATTACTAGAATAAGAATGCTTGGCTGTAGATGCAATGCGTATTGTATGCATTGCCAAACCATGTGTGCTTCCTGTATCGCCTTTTTAAACAATTTTCATTCAATTTTTTGCGGAGAATCGGGAAATATCCGAAATCTGCACGATAAAGGACCATTCACACATGACTCAGTTTGAGCGCCCATCAAAACGTGCACCGGAATCCCTGCGTGAAGTCAGCTTAGAAGTAGGTAAGTCCCGCTATGCAGAAGGGTCATGTTTGGTGAAATTTGGTCACACGCATGTGCTTTGTACTGCATCATGGACTGGGGATGTTCCGCGCTGGATGAAAGGCACAGGTAAGGGCTGGGTAACGGCGGAATATGGTATGCTACCCCGCGCAACGCACACACGTGGACGTCGTGAAGCAGCAGCGGGTAAGCAATCAGGTCGGACACAAGAGATACAGCGTCTTATTGGTCGTGCATTGCGTTCTGTTACAGACCTTGAAGCGTTGGGTGAAAATCAAATCACGATTGACTGTGATGTGATTCAAGCTGATGGCGGCACACGTACTGCTGCGATTACGGGTGGGTATGTGGCGTTAGCGCTTGCAATCAATTACCTGAAAGAAGAGGGTATTATTTCAACTAATCCGTTGGTGTCTCAAGCAGCCGCTATTTCTTGTGGTGTGTATCAGGATGTGCCTGTGCTGGATCTGGATTATGCAGAAGATTCAAATGCGATGGTGGATGCAAACTTTATCATGTCATCTGATGGCCGCATTATTGAGGTTCAGGGAACGGGTGAGGAGCGTCCATTTTCTCGCGAAGAATTTCTTGCGATGAGTGATTTAGCAGACGCTGGGTGTAAAGAGCTGTTCGCTCTTCAAAAAGCGGCGATTGATAACGCATAAGAAGGGCTAAATGGGGATTTCAGCGGATGCAGCTTGTGAGGTGTGAAGCCTTATTCAGCTGCAGTTCGCTGGCCTTCGTCATCGGAACCACTTAGTTCGTCTTCCTCATCTTCCCATATGAGTATATCGCCGGGTTGGCAGCCAAGCTCTCGACAAAGTGCTTCGAGAGTAGAAAAGCGGATAGCTTTTGCTTTACCTGTTTTCAGAATTGACAAATTGGCGAGGGTGATACCTACACGGTCGCCAAGCTCTGTGAGAGACATCCGGCGATCTAAGAGGACTTGATCAAGTTTTACGCGAATCGTCATAGGATTAGGGTAGGGCCTTTTTTCTATATGGTCATCTGCTGATCTTCACGAAGGCGTGCACCTTCAGCAAAAACCTGCGATAGAACGACCAAAATAAGTACTGCTCCCCACGTTATAAAATTTGTGCTCATCAATCGTGTTAAGATTCCAACCGGTTGTAGTTGAGTGTCCATCCCCACGATATTTATTATAAAAGCAATGACAGGATTGACGAGAATTCTTGTCAATTCAAGTATTGCAATTATCAAAGCGATTTTACGAAATCGTATTGCATTTTCAGGCACAAATGGATCTCCATCAACAAGCGTTTCAAAAACGCTTCGTAAATTTGATGCGATCGACATAACACCTATGCACAAAATTGATCCTACTAGAGCAAGGCTCGTCATTCTGAACGGATCAGCATGCAACGAAATTCTACCCAAAATGGAATTTTCGACAATTCCGCCACTTAAGGTAGCGATAATTGAAAGAAAAGTTATAATCCAGATAAATCCAAGCGCAGCGCAGGCTGTGATCCAAAAAATATCAACCAATACCTTCAGAACTGAAGATAAAGATCCGCGTCCAATAGCGCGTAGCTTTAATGTGTCTTCAATACCGGCCATAGGGTTGGATCTTCCTGCAATTTAAATTCAATTTTGCACATCGTTTTTTTAAGCGAATGTTGTAGACAAGTCTGGTGTGACATAATTATTATCGAAAAACAATATATATCATGTAATTTTATCTGGAGACAATTATGACTGATTCGAATCAATCTAGGAAACTTCAGCCTGGTCGCCTAGTTGCAGCGACGCACAATCAGGGAAAAGTACGTGAACTAAAAGACCTTTTGGAGCCTTTGGGGTTTGAGCCGGTTTCCGCCGGTGAGCTGGATTTACCTGAACCTGAAGAGACCGGACTAACCTTTGAAGCGAATGCTGAATTGAAAGCGCTTGCGGCGGCTATAGCGTCTGGGTCTCCTGCGCTCGCAGATGATTCTGGTTTAGCTGTTGATGCGCTTAATGGTGCGCCGGGAATATATTCAGCGCGGTGGGCAGGGGAGTCTAAAGATTTCAAGCTGGCGATGGAAAAAGTAAACCAAGCGCTGGAAGATGAGAAAGCAGCAGAGCGAAGTGCACGTTTTGTTTGTGCGCTTTGTGTGGCTTGGCCTGATGGTGAGACCGTGACCTTTAGAGGTGAAGTTAAAGGCGAATTGGTTTGGCCCCCGCGCGGCGAGAATGGGTTTGGCTATGATGCAATGTTTGTGGCAGAGGGCGAAACAATCACTTTTGGAGAAATGGAACCTGCGCGTAAACATGGTATGAGTCATCGTGCCAATGCATTCAAATTGCTAACAGAAGCTGTGCTTTAGTGCTAGAGTTTGAACCTCATCGTGGGTTTGGTATTTATATACATTGGCCCTATTGTGCGAAAATATGCCCGTATTGTGATTTCAACGTCTACGCCGCTAAAGATCGGAATATTGATCCGCTTCTTTTAGCTATTCGGGAAGATCTTAAAGGATGGCGCGCAAAAACGGGTTCAAGGCAGGTTGATACCGTTTTTCTAGGTGGTGGTACGCCGTCTTTGTTGCCACCTGAAGCTATTAGACAATTACTAGCTGACATCGCAGAGCTTTGGCCTTTGCGTGAAGATGCTGAGATAACGCTTGAAGCAAACCCTGATGATATGAATCGTTTTGCTGGCATAGCAAATGCGGGAGTGAACCGATTATCACTTGGTGTGCAAAGTCTAGATGATGCGGCTCTTACTTTTTTGGGGCGTAATCATTCCGCAAAAATCGCATTGGGCGCTATAGATGAAGGAAGACGATGCTTTTCGTCTCTATCCCTTGATTTTATTTATGCATTACCCAACCAGAGCAAAGAAAAATGGCAAGCAGAGCTTTCCGATATCATAGATCTAGGTGCTGATCATTTATCATTGTATGAGCTGACAATTGAACAACGCACAGCTTTTGGCAAAGCGGTGTCACGTGGTGATTGGATACCTGCACATGAAGATGTGGCGGCAGATTTATATGAGGTGACGCAATTGGAGATGGAGGCAGCGGGGTATTCTGCTTATGAGATTTCCAATCACGCAAAGAGCGCGTATCACCAAGCAAAACACAATATTGTATATTGGAAGTCAGGCGATTGGCTGGGAGTTGGGCCGGGGGCGCATGGCCGCGTGACACTTGACGGGAAGAGATTGGAAACCATCGCCGAAAAACGGCCTGATAAGTATATTTCCAAAGTAGAAAAGACAGGCGTTGGTGCCGATTATAATCCTTTGTCTATTGAAGATGTAGCCGCAGAACGAGTCATGATGGGGTTGAGAATGACACAAGGAATGCCGCGTTCTGACTTTGAAAAAATAAGCGGTAGATGTTTTGATGAAATTGTTGTGGCAAATTTTGTTTCCGATGGGTTGATCGAGCTTGATGGCCCCATATTAAAATTAACAGCAGAAGGTCGTTTATTGGCTGATTATGTGAGTCAAAAACTGGTTTTAGAATGAAAAATGCCGTCCAGTATCTGAACGGCATTTTTTAAATCTATAATAATATCAGATATTTAAAATCCATCTGGTTGGAATGTCTTTATCCCAGGTTCGATAACGCGGATACCGCCTTTACCTGTGACTTGAACCACAGATAACCCGCGCTCTATTGTGCCGTTTGATTTGAAGCGGAATAAACCATTGGTTCCGATAAACCCGTCACGACGCTCAAGCGAGGTCCGGTTTAAGGAACCTTCACTCAACATCATCAAAGACATGAGGGTGGCGTCATAACCCAGTGTCGACATACTGGTGGGTTCTTGGCTCGTTATTTGCCTATAAATGTCATTATATTGTGCAACTGCTGTTGGATCTGGCGCGGCAAATACACCCCCTTCAAGAGTTGGCTCACGCCAAACGTCTGCAGAATTCCACAGGCCTGTTCCTAGCAATTTAACTGTTTTGATGTCGACGTCATAATAAGGCAGAAGAGGCGCGACACTGCGAAGGCGAGTGCCTTGTTCTGGGATAAGGACAGCAACTTCACCCGGGAAATATTTGTCGGTTTCTATCAGCGTTTGAGCAAGACGTTTTGCGGCTTCAGTTGGAGAGGGCTCATTGGGATCATAGAATTCAGTTTTGATAACTGATCCGTTGCGAAGGCTGACTTCAAAACGCAATGCGCTTTCAACTTTATAGCCATAGCTATTTGCTGGACCAAACATGGCAAATTGTGTGACGCCGTTTAAACTTGCCCAATCGACAATGCGTTTGATTTCTTCTTCGAGCGGCAAGGAAACCAAGTATACGCCATTTCCAGCAACTTGGTTGTTTGTTGAAAAAGCGAGCACTGGGATATTGTTTGGAGCTGCGATTTCCTGGACCACTGCAACATTTTCTGCAAAGACAGGGCCGATGAAAGCATCAGCACCTTCTTTTAAGGCTTCAATGGCAACTTCCCGAGTTGTTGATTGAATGCCGCCCGTGTCTTTGGGGATCAAAATAACATTCTCAATACCAGCTTGGAATAATGCCATTTCAGCGCCAGCTAAAATACTTTCCGCTTGTTTTCTTACACCTGCATTTGAGCTGGAAAGTGGGAGCAGAATTGCAATTTCGGACAGGTTTTCAATGCCGGTGGGATCTAACCCTTGCAAGTGTCTTGGTATCACACTCGCATAAGGTTTGATGTTTGTGTCTTCGGGTTCAGGTTGAACGTCTTCAATCTCTTCACGTGGCTTTGGTGGCGCTGGACGATCAGGGCGTGTTGACTCTGGACGCTCATCTCCACGAAAAATAGGTGTCGTTGGACTTGGATCAGTGGTGGCACATCCTGCAAGTAGTGCTAAACTAAATCCAAGCGCTACCAGCGACTGACCGCAAATGGTGAATGAGCGTTTTTTATCCCGAGCATTGGGCAGTGATGTCATCTTCAAACTTCTCCAGCGGCCATAAGGGCGCAACTTCTATCCCCGAAACGACTAAATCAGATTCATCTGATTTAGAATATGAGCCGGACACTAATGCCGACGCGGGCTCAAAACAAGCTTTTGATGCTGTTGTTAACCCTATGATTCGACCTAATTCAGACCTTAGTTCTGGTCTTTATATTGTGGCAACGCCAATCGGAAACCTTAGAGACATAACTTTGCGTGCACTTGATGTGTTAGCCTCAGCTGATTTAGTGCTTGCCGAAGATACACGCGTTGCTAGCAAACTTATGGCTGCTTATGGTTTAAGACCTGAGCTACGCCCATATCACGACCATAATGGGGCGATATCGCGACCTCGTATTTTACGTGACCTAGAAAAGGGTATGCGCATTGCCCTGATTTCTGATGCGGGTACACCTTTAGTCTCTGATCCAGGATATAAATTGGCGAGAGAAGCTATTGAGGCAGGGCATTATGTAACGGCATTGCCCGGTGCTTCAGCACCTCTTGCAGCACTTACCATTTCTGGATTGCCTTCCAATAGTTTTTTGTTTGCTGGTTTTCCTCCGCCTAAACAAACCGCGCGACTTAAGTTTTATGAAAAATTTGTAAGTTTGGAATCGACTTTAATTTTCTTTGAAGGGCCATCCAGACTCGCTAAAAGTCTCGCAGATATGCTAACAATATATGGTAATCGAGAGGCTGTTTTAGCCAGAGAGATTACAAAACGATTTGAAGAAGCACGTCGGTTACCATTGGCCGAATTAGCTGAGGCTATAGAATTAGAAGGCCCGCCAAAGGGCGAATTGGTTATATTGATTGGGCCACCCTTAGCTGGTGGAGAAATTATTCAAGAAGATTTAGATTCTGCAATTATCGCTGCTCTTGCCAATTTTTCGGTGAAACAAGCGTCTTCAGAAGTTGCGGAAAAATTTGGTCTCAAAAAGCGAGACGTTTATGCACGCGCACTGATACTCAAAGAGATGGACCAGAATAATGGTGGGGAACTCTAATAATGGCAGTAAAAACAGCGGCTTTCATGTAAGTGATGTCAGTGATTCTAAGCGTAGGAAACATGAGAAGCGCGGCAGAAATGCCGAATGGCTTGCCTCAATTTGGCTAAGGCTAAAAGGATATAAAATACTTCAAAAACGTGTGCGCATGCGGACTGGAGAAATTGATCTCATCGCGACAAAAGGACGGGTGATTGCTTTTATTGAAGTTAAAGCTCGCAAGACAATTAATATTGGGCTTCAATCAGTACCTGAAACTTCATGGAGACGTATTTCTAAAACGGCAGAAATATGGATGGCGAAAAAGGCGAAATTTAAAAATCATGATTGGCGCTATGATTTGGTTGTCGTTTGTCCGTGGAAAACCCCGTCACATTTAAAGGCGTTTTGGCGTCCTTAATTACAATTAAGCTAGTCGGTAAAAAGAAGAAATTTTATGCCAATTTATTGCCATATGTCTTCATTAACCTTAGCGCTCTAAACTTTGCCCAATTCACATTTCACTCGGAGCTTGACCCATGAAATCCCGCGTCGCTGCCCTCGTACTTCTTTCTATCGGTTTAGGCGGTTGTGCGGTTGTACAAGAAAAGACTTTTGGTGAAAGTCTTGATGAAGCTTCTGCATCGAGCCAAATAAAAGCGCTGCTGCTGAAGGAGTCTGCTGGCCGATTTGGACAAGTCGACGTTGAAGTCACGTCTAGACTTGTTTTGCTAACAGGCCGTGTTGAAACAGAAGAAGACAAAGTGACTGCCGATCAGATCGCTTGGAGTGTTCGCACAATTGATGAGGTTGCGAATGAAATTGAGGTGATGCCCAAGACGAAAATTCTTGAAAATCTCAATGATGAGTGGATCACAACAAAACTTCGCTCTCGCTTAGTCGGAGATGCTGAGATTAAAAGTGTGAATTACAACATTGAGACATTTAATGGCGTTGTTTATTTGCTAGGCTTTGCACGCAATCAAACTGAATTAAAACGTGCTGCTGAACATGCTAGCCTAATAAAAGGCGTTGATCGTGTCGTGTCATATGTGAAAATGCGTGATCGCTCACTACCGCCTGGATATACAGCGCAATCGGGTCCACCAGCGGGCTATGGTAATCAGCCAGCACCTATTCAAACGGCACCATCAGTGTCGCAATATCCAACGCAACAACCGCAATATTCAAATGATGGTCAAGTTGGATATATAGACCCTAATCCTCCACAATCTGTTTATGGGGTTGATGATTCAGGACTTTATGGCGGTGCCAACCAGTCTGTGCCAACACAGCAACCTTATTATGATCCTGCGCAACCAGCTGCTCAGTATGATGCAGATGGATATTTGATTGTTCCAGAGAGCCCAAATGATGCGTCTTCAGGATATGCAGATCCATATGGAGACCCATTTGGCGACAACGGCTCTTCCAAATAGTTTGTAACACCCTATCTTTTAGGAAATGACCATTTTCTTCGGCAAATTGCCGAGGATATTTCTATGCTTGCTGGAGGCTAATGCCCGCTATGAAAATTGCCGTTCAAATGGACCCGCTTGAAAATGTGAATCCGGCAGGGGACACAACGTTTGCAATGATTGAAGAGGCGCAGTCGCGTGGCTTTTCGACATGGGTTTATGGTGTTGATGATCTCTTTTATGATGCGGGTGATGTGAAGGCATGGGCGAGACCTGCAAAGGTTTTTCGTCGAGATGATGGTCATTGTGAAATAGGCGAACGCGTATTGCTAGATTTACGAGTAGATGTTGATGTCATTTTGATGCGTCAGGATCCACCATTTCACATGGGTTATCTAACGGCTGCTCATTTGCTGGAACTCGTCAAAGAAGACACGCTTGTCGTTAATGATCCAGCGTGGGTTGCTTCAAGTCCTGAAAAAGTGTTTCCGCTTATCTATCCTGAACTTCAGCCACCCACTTTGATAAGCCGGTCGCTTGAGGCGATTCAGGCCTTTCGCAAAAAACACAAAGATATCGTACTCAAGCCGCTTTATGGACATGGCGGTGCTTCAGTTGTGCGGGTCAAGCCGGATGATGGGAATTTTGAAGCATTGGTTGAAATGTTTCAGGAAAAAGCACCAGAGCCATTTATCGCACAAGCTTTTTTACCTGATGTAACAGCAGGTGATAAGCGAATTATTCTTGTTGACGGTGAGCCATGCGGTGCAATTAATCGAATGCCACCAGAAGGAGCAATTCGCTCTAATCTTGTTGTTGGTGGTACGGCGCAGGGATCAGAACTGACAGAAAGAGAACTGGAAATTTGTGCGAAGATTGGACCGGAACTAAAAAGACGTGGTCTGATATTTGTCGGTATAGATGTGATCGGCAATTATATGACAGAGGTGAATGTAACTTCCCCAACAGGTGCGCAGGCGATTAAGAAAATGACAGGAATAGATCCAGTCGCCAAAATGTGGGATGTCATTCAGGCTAAGTTCAAAAAGAGCTAATATAATAGAAGCTAAAAGTTGACATAGTTAACGCTGGCGGGTCGAATAGGGTATAAGCTGTGTTTCAGATTGGCTTTGACCATTTTCTTGACAGGCTAAAGTAGAATTTGAAGGAATATCTTCGTTATGAAACAATTGTCTATAGGTATTTTTACGTGTGCAATGATTGCATTTATTCCGTCAGCTTGTGCGGCTGAAAATGATGCAAATCCACCTGGCGAACCAACAAGCGCGCCGGCAAGTTCGAGTTCAAGCTTCAATTTTTCTATTCCGGGAGACGCGTCAGCTCCGCCAGCAGGTGGGTTTAATTTCAAGGATGCTGATGAAGCGACTGAGGGCCAAACGGCATTGGGAAAAGTTGAATTGCCAGTGGATGATGCTGTGAAAATTGAAAGCTTTGATACGGAAATTATTATTCCCAAAGCAGATGTTACAGACGCCGAATAGACATTAGTTTATTTTTGTTCTTCATATGTTCTGATTTTTGTGTTAAACCACATTGGAGCATATGGGGGATGATATGGTTAGCCGCACAACAACATTTGCATTTGAAGGGGTTACTGCCAATCCCGTCGATGTTCAGGTTCAACTTTTTAACGGGCAACCACATTTTGCAATAGTTGGATTGGCTGATAAAGCCGTGGCGGAAAGTAAAGAGCGGGTTCGGGCAGCTTTTGCTGCGCTTGGTTTATCTTTTCCTCCCAAACGTATCGTCGTAAATCTTGCGCCTGCTGACCTTCCCAAAGAGGGGAGTCATTATGATCTAGCGATTGCACTCGCGCTTTTGCAGGCGATAGATGTTGTTCCAACAGGTGCACTGGATGATTTGGCGGCGATTGGTGAGTTGTCTTTGGATGGCCATATCGCCATCATACCTGGTGCGCTACCTGCGGCAATGGCGGCGGAAGCAATGGACAAAACTCTTATTTGTCCTGAAGTCTGTGGCCCAGAGGCTGCTTGGTCCGGTGGTCATGTCTTAGCAGCAAAAAGCCTGATGGCGTTGATTTCTCATTTTAAAGGAAATCAGCAAATTCCTGCAGCGAAAGCGGGTGAGCTTACCGATAATGTAGCAATACCTGACTTGAAAGATGTCAAAGGACAAGAGGGCGCTAAGCGTGCTTTGGAAATTGCAGCGGCTGGTGGGCATAACCTTTTGATGATTGGTCCTCCAGGATCGGGAAAGTCCATGCTTGCCCAGCGGCTTGCGGGTATTTTACCGCCTTTAAGTGCGCATGAATTGCTAGAAGTTAGTCAAATACAATCTATTGCGGGTGTTTTGGAAAAAGGCAAACTTTCCCGCGTGCGGCCATTTCGATCTCCGCATCATTCGGCCAGTATGGCGGCGTTAGTGGGGGGAGGTATCAAAGCAAGACCTGGTGAGGTGTCTTTAGCCCACCATGGCGTTTTGTTTTTAGACGAAATTCCAGAATTCTCTGGGCAGGTTTTGGATAGCCTCCGCCAACCCCTAGAAAATGGTGAAGCTGTCATTTCACGGGCGAATAGGCATGTGCGTTATCCTAGTCGTTTCCAGCTTATTGCTGCGGCTAATCCGTGTAAATGTGGAGGTGGCCCATCGGAAAGTTTGTGTCGACGTAAACCTACTTGTAAAGCCGATTATATGGGGCGCGTGTCGGGCCCATTTCTCGATAGAATAGATCTATTCATTGATGTCCCTGCAGTGACGGCGATGGATTTGACCTTACCTCCGCCTACTGAGGGGAGTGCGGAAGTTGCTGAACGGGTATGTAAAGCAAGATTATTGCAGGAAGAAAGATATCGTGAAGTATCAGGAGCGCGGCGTTTAAATGTAGATGCTGATACGCAGGCTATTGATGCATTTTGTACACCCGAGCAGTCCGGTTTGGATTTGTTGATGCAGGCGGCGCAAAAACTAAATTTATCAGCCCGTGGCTATCATCGTGTGTTGAAGGTTTCGCGAACTATAGCTGATTTAGATGGATCAAAATTGGTCAGGCGGATTCATGTCGCAGAAGCGCTAAATTATAGATATCGCCCAATAGGCTTGCCAAAGGTCTCACATGATATCTTAAAGGTTTGATTTTCAAGACATAGCCGTCTGGAATTTCCGAATGTAAGGTTTTGTTAACCAAGGCAATTGCTATGTCAGTCTAACAAACCATAAGCGAGCCGTATTCATGTCATCACAGAGTGCATCTGATAAACCAGAATTAATTGCCACTGAGCAGACATTAGAGCCTGATACGTCGCAGCGCTTTACGGCATCTGTTTCGCACGAAATTCGTACGCCTTTGAACGGTATTCTGGGAATGGTTTCTTTGCTTAAAGAAACTGAGCTTTCTTTGGTTCAAAAAGAATATGTTGAAGCGATTGGAAAAAGTGGGTCTCGTCTTCTGGACTTGCTTAACAATGTTTTGGATTATTCACGCCTTGAAGCTGGAGATATTCCATTAGATATTGCAGCATTTGATCCTTCTGAACTTATTCAGGATGTCGTTGAATTGCTTGCACCAAGAGCCCATGCGGCAAATCTTGATATTGCAGCAGCGCCTTCACCCAGTTTGCCAGCAAGCTTCCTGGGTGATGCAGGGCGCATTAGGCAGATACTCTTCAATCTTGCGGGTAATGCAATTAAATTCACACAAGCAGGTGGAATACTGGTTACGGCACGTCTGGCGACATCAGGTGAATTAGTTTTTGCTGTTCGCGATACTGGTGCAGGAATTCCCAAAAAAGACCAAGAAAAAATATTTTCAGCCTATGGGCAGGTGTCTGCGTCCGATGCTGGAAAAGATAGTGGTGTCGGATTGGGTCTAGCGATCGCGCAAAGACTTGCATTGGCCATGAAGGGGCGTTTGCATATTTCTAGCGAGCTTGGGTCTGGCGCAGGGTTCTTTTTGACATTGCCGCTTGAGGTGAGCGAGTCAAAAAAGAGTACAAAAAAGGCTATTTCGAAAACTCAATTATGTGTGGATTTGAGGGCAAGTTGTGCCTCTCAAATTGCGGTTATGAGTGCGCTTGCGGATTCTGATTTGATATGTCGCTTGCCTGCGCATAAAGAAAAGCCCGATGTTGCTATTTTAGATGGTTCTCATTCGCCTGCTGACATCAAAAAAACTGCGAAAAAAACGCCAACCTTGGTTATCCTGAGACCAGAAGATCGCGCGCAAATTCCCAAATTTCGTGAAATGGGGTGTGTTGGCTATCTTATCCGGCCGCTGCGGGGTAGTTCTATCGCTGAACGCGTTGCAATAGCTGCGCGGGGTGAGGAATTTAAAGAGAGCCAAGAAAGTATCGAAACTGCTTTACCTGGGTCTCGTGCTTTGATCGCTGATGATAATCCGGTAAATTCTTTATTGGCAAAACGCGCATTAACGACAGCGGGTTTTGCTGTTGATACAGCGGGCACTGGCGCTGAAGCGTTAGAAGCAGTCCAAAATACGCCGTATTCTATCATCTTTATGGATGTTCGAATGCCGGTAATGGATGGCTTAGAAGCGACGCGACGAATACGTGCTTTAGGTGGCGTGACAGGAAAAGTGCCAATTATAGCGGTGACAGCCGATGTCGACCCTGAGCTGGAAACGAAAGCAGAAAAAGCAGGCGTTAGTTTGATCGCTGCTAAACCAATAGACCCTCAACGTCTGCGTGAGTTGGCATTGAGTTGGGCTGTCTCAGGAGGGATGCAGGTATGAGGGGAACTAAAACCAACGAATTTATAGATATGCTTGGGAGATTGAAGGAACCTAAGTTTGCTTCGATGTTAGTTTTGGGTTTTGCATCCGGCTTGCCTTTGATGATGGTGTTCCAAAAACTTTCGGTATGGCTACGTGACGTTGGAATCGACAAATCAACGATTGGCTTCATGTATTGGATCACGATTGCCTATACGCTCAAATGGTTGTGGTCGCCGGGTGTAGACAGAATAAAAATACCTTATCTTACAAATAAACTAGGCCAACGCCGATCATGGATGATTGTTGCAATGATAGGCACAGCAATTGGTTTGTTTGTGATTGCGAGTTCTGATCCAGTTAATGCACTTTGGACGACGCTATTGGGAGCAGCAATACTTGCTTATTCTGGTGCGACTTTGGATATAGCAATTGATGCATGGCGAATTGAATCTGCTGAGACTGTAGATCAGGGGACAATGGCTGCGATTTACCAATTGGGCTATCGGTTTGCAATCATGTTTTCCGGTGTTGGGTTGGCTTTGGCTGATTATTTCCCGTGGATTGTGACGTTTTCGCTTATGGCTTTAATTATGCTCATAGGGGCCACATTGGTGCTTTTGATGCGAGAGCCTGAGCATGCAGTCCGGATACAAAATGAAAAAGCTAATCAACCCGTTCATATCTCAATTTCAAATGCGTTGGTTGAGCCATTCAAGCAATTGATCTCACGTCTTGGAATATGGATATTGCCCGTTGCTGGGGTTGTCGCGCTTTATCGTCTGCCAGATTTCACGATGGGCGTTATGGCGGCTCCGCTTTATGTAGACCTTGGTTATACAAAGACAGTTATTGGTGGGTTTCAAAGTGGATTTGGGCCATGGTTTCTTATTGCGGGCGCTTTTCTAGGTGCGATTGGTGTCGCGCGATTAGGTGTATTAAAAGCGCTTCTATTTGGTATTCCGCTAACGTTTTTGACGACGGCTGCCTATGCATTGTTAGCAAATTTAGGCATTCCAGACCAAGCAGATGCGATACGAGCAGCAAATGATGGGCAATTGGTTGGAATTACAGTTCCGAGTAATTTCTGGTTATTTGCGGCAATCGGCGCTGATAATATTGCAGGAGGTTTTGTCGGGACAGCATTTATCGCATATCTCTCAAGCCTGACTGACCCTAGAAATGCGGCAACGCAATATGCTTGTTTGAGTTCTCTATATGCATTTTTCTGTAAGTTTGCAGCGGGTTTTTCTGGGGTGATAGCCGAAACTATAGGATATGCAGGGTTATTTTTATTGTCTGCATCCTACGTTATTCCAGCGGCAGCACTGATTGTTTTCATATTAATGATGGGCCCTCAGACTGCGAAGGGTGAAGCGGATTTATCCTGATTACCCAATCATAAGAAAAAAGGCCGCTCGTTTGAAACAAGCGGCCTTTGATTTAGTAGATTTAGTTTAGACAACTTTCCAGCGAACATCTTTTTCGTCGCTGTGAGGGTCATACGCTGCAAATGTTGCCATGTTGACGATATCTGAAACGGTTGATCCCATTTGTACAATTTGGATAGGTAAGGTCAGACCCAATAAGAGGGGGCCGACAACTGTTGTGTCACCAAGGTTTGCAGCAAGTTTGGTGGATATAGATGCCGCGTGAATGGCTGGCATAACCAAGATGTTTGCTGGGGCACTTAAGCGTGAGAATGGGTAAGTGTCGCGCATATTCGGATTTAGCGCGACATCAACAGCGATATCACCTTCATATTCAAAATCGACATCATCGCGCGTTGCCATTAATTCTGCCGCTTGTCGCACAACATCTGCCCGCTCACCATGAGGGTATCCAAAGGTAGAGTTGGACAAGAAAGCGACACGTGGCTCAAAGCCCATGCGGCGCACAACTTTAGCAGACAAAATAGAATTGTCTGCAAGCTCTTCAGCTGTTGGCATTTCTGTGATTGATGTATCGGCGACGAAGAGAGGTCCATTTTTAGAGATAATGATGGACATACCAATTGCGTGTTCGCCGCGACGTTCATCTGCAACAAGTCTGATGTCTCTAAGCGCTGTATTATAGTTACGGGTAAGGCCGGTAACCATCCCGTCAGCATCGCCGCACGCGACCATGCAAGCACCAAATACGTTACGATCATTATTGACCATACGTTGCACGTCTCTTTGAAGTAGACCACTTCTTTGCGTGCGTTCGTAAAGATAGTCGAAGTAAGCTGGATTATTGTCAGACAAACGTGCGTTGATGATTTCTAATTCATCTTCGGGAACGCCAACTAATCGCATATTGCGTTTAACTTGTTCTTCGCGTCCAATTAGGATTGGGTGGCCAAGTTCTTGGGTTTTAAAGGCAAAAGCTGCACGGATAATTGCAGGTTCTTCACCCTCAGCAAATACAATACGTTTTGGTGCTTCACGACGTACAGCGCCTTGGAAACGCTGTAAAAATCCAGCAGATGGATTTAAGCGACGAGCCAAGGTGTTGGAATAGGCTTCCATATCTTCAATTGGCTTGCGCGCCACACCTGTATCCATTGCTGCTTGGGCCACAAAAGGAGGGATGTAGGAAATCAAACGTGGGTCAAACGGAACAGGAATGATGTAGTCGCGTCCAAATTTTGGACGGGCACCATGATAGGCAGCTGCCACTTCATCAGGCACATCTTCACGTGCAAGCATTGCGAGTGCACGAGCACATGCAACTTTCATTTCTTCGTTAATTGCAGATGCCCGAACGTCTAGCGCGCCCCGGAAAATATAAGGGAAACCAAGTACGTTGTTGACTTGATTTGGGTAATCAGAACGGCCGGTTGCGATGATTGCATCGCTACGAACTTCCTGAATTTCTTCCGGTGTGATCTCAGGGTCAGGGTTGGCCATCACAAAAATGATGGGGTTTTTGGCCATAGATTTGACCATGTCTTTACTGACTGCACCCTTTACGGAAAGGCCAATTAGTACATCAGCGCCATCAACAGCTTCGGCAAGAGTGCGTTTTTTGGTTTTAACCGTAAATGCAGACTTATATTGATCCATACTTTTGGTACGGCCTTGATAGATGACACCATCGCGGTCACACATCAAAATATTGCTTTTAGGTACGCCAAGGTGGTGGATAAGGCCTGCAACAGAAAGCCCTGCGGCACCGGCTCCAGAAATTGCGACTTTGATATCTTTTAGGTTTCGACCCGTAATTTCTGCGGCATTGATCAGTCCAGCAGCTGCGATGATTGCAGTTCCGTGCTGATCATCATGGAATACTGGGATATTCAGTTTCTCACGTAGCTCTGCTTCAATTTGAAAGCATTCGGGAGATTTGATGTCTTCGAGGTTGATGCCACCAAATGTCGAACCGATCATCCGCACGCATTCGATAATTTTATCGGGATCTTCTTCATCTATTTCAATGTCGAATGAATCAACATCCGCAAAACGTTTGAATAGAACAGACTTACCTTCCATCACCGGCTTTGAGGCGAGGGCACCCAGATTTCCAAGACCAAGAATAGCCGTCCCGTTTGAGATGACCGCTACAGTATTACCTTTGGACGTATAATCATACGCAAGGTCTTGATCTTTTGCGATTGCTTCAACAGGTATCGCCACACCAGGGGAATATGCCAAAGACAGATCTCTTTGAGTCTGCATAGGCTTTGTCGGTAACATTGAAATCTTACCGGGTGTTGGTTCCTGGTGGAAGGCAAGCGCTTCTTCATCCGTGAAAGATGGGCGTTTGGAGCTCATGTCTTTGTCGTCCTCGTGTGGCAATTAAGCCTATTTATTATTATCTCGTACTTATTCGGGCTTGTATTGCAGATTTCTCTCTTTTGGAGTCATTCTGCTGTGAATAA